>CAXTSD010000034.1:0-12018 GCA_964246775.1 uncultured Acetobacteraceae bacterium
TCTCGAGCCTGACGCTGCTCGGCGCCGGCTGATACTCTCTGGTGCAATGACAAGCTACTACATCACGACGCCGATCTATTACGTCAACGGCTCGCCGCATATCGGCCACGCATACACGGCGGTCTGCGCCGACATGATCGCGCGCTTTCACCGGCTCGACGGGCAGGACGTGTTCTTTCTCACCGGCACCGACGAGCACGGCCAGAAGGTCGAGAAGGCGGCGCGCGACGCCGGGGTGTCGCCGCAGGATTTCGCCGACGCGGTGTCAGCGCGTTTTCGCGACATGGTGGCGCGCCTGGGCGTCTCCAACGACGACTTCATCCGCACGACCGAGGCGCGGCACAAGGCCGCGGCGAGCGAGATCTGGCGCCGGCTGGCGGCGTCGGGCGACATCTATCTCGGCGCCTACGAGGGCTGGTACGCGGTGCGCGACGAGGATTTCCACGCCGAGGCCGAGCTGCGCACGCTGCCGGACGGCACCCGGATCGCGCCGACCGGGGCGCCGGTCGAGTGGGTGAGGGAGCCCAACTACCTGTTCCGGCTGTCGGCCTACCAGGACCGGCTGCTCGCGCATTACGAGGCGCATCCCGAGTTCCTCGGGCCGGTATCGCGCCGCAACGAGGTGCTGAGCTTCGTCCGCGCCGGCCTGACCGATCTTTCGGTCAGCCGCACCAGCTTTTCCTGGGGCATCCCGGTGCCGGACGACCCCGGACACGTGATGTATGTCTGGCTCGACGCGCTGACCAACTATCTCACCGCAATCGGCTGGCCGGACCAGCAGGCGGCGCTCTGGCGGTTCTGGCCGGCGGACCTGCACATCGTCGGCAAGGACATCCTGCGCTTCCACGCCGTCTACTGGCCGGCCTTTTTGATGGCGGCCGGGCTGCAGCTGCCGAAGCGCGTTTTTTCGCACGGCTGGTGGACGGTCGAGGGCGAGAAGATGAGCAAGTCGGTCGGCAACGTCGTCGACCCCGGCGAACTGGTCGAGACGTTCGGGCTCGACCCGGTGCGGTTCTTCCTGCTGCGCGAAATCTCCTTCGGCAACGACGGAGACTTTTCACGCAAGTCACTGATCTTGCGGCTTAATGTCGAATTGGCAAATGATCTCGGCAACTTGGCGCAGCGCAGCCTGTCGCTGATCGCCAAAAATCTCGGCGGCGTGCTGCCGGCGGTCGGCGCGCCCACCGAGGACGATAGGGCGCTGCTCGCTGCGGTGGCGCTGCTGCCGACGCTGATGCGCGGGCAGCTGGCGCGGCAGGCGCTGCACGATGCGCTCGAGGAGGTCTGGCGGGTGATACGGGCGGCCAACGCCTATATCGACCGGCAGGCGCCCTGGGCGCTGCGCAAGAGCGACCCGGCGCGCCTGGCCGACGTGCTCCGGGTGCTGGCGGACACGCTGCGCGGCATCGCGACGATGCTGCAACCGGCAATGCCGGTCAGCATGTCGGCGATGCTCGATCAGCTCGGCGTGCCGCCCGACCAGCGGGATTTCGCCAGCCTGGAGACGCCGCTCGCCGGCGGGATCGCGCTTCCCGCACCACGCGGCGTGTTTCCGCGCTGGGTCGAGGACGCTGAGGTAACTGCTTGATGTTGATCGATTCGCATTGCCATCTGGACTATTTCTCCACGGAGGAGTTGCCGGACGTGTTGGCCCGGGCGCAGGCGGCTGGGGTCGGCGAGGTGGTGACGATCAGCACCCGGCTGGCGCAGGCCGAGACGCTCTCCAGGCTCACCGGCGCGCATGACGGCGCAGCCGGGGGCGGCGTCAAGCTGTGGTCGACGGTCGGCATCCATCCGCACCAGGCCGGCGAGGCCGCGGTTCCGGTGCCGGCGGAGATCGCGGCGCTGGCTGCCGCGCCTCGGGTCGTCGGCATCGGCGAGAGCGGGCTCGACTACTTCTACGACACGGCGCCGCGCGAGGCGCAGCGGGCGAGCTTTCGTGCCCACATCCGGGCGGCGAGGCTCGCCGACCTGCCGCTCGTCGTCCACGCGCGCGATGCCGACGAGGATGTCGCCCGCATCCTGCGCGAGGAGCGCGATGCCGGCGGGCCGTTCGGCTTTCTGCTGCACTGCTTCAGCTCGGGTCGGGCGCTGGCGGAGGAAGCGGTGGCGACCGGCGGCTATGTCAGCTTTTCAGGCATCCTGACGTTTGCGAAATCCGACGAGCTTCGCGACATCGCGCGCGCGGTTCCGGACGAGCGCATCCTGGTGGAGACCGACGCGCCGTTCCTCGCGCCGATGCCGGTTCGGGGCAAGCGCAACGAGCCGAGCTACGTCGCCCATACTGCGGCTCGTCTCGCCGAGGTTCGCGGGCTCTCGGCCAAGGCGCTGGCCACGCTGACGACCGCGAACTTCCGGCGGCTGTTCCGCAAGACCGCCTGATGCGGGTGACGATACTCGGCTGCGGCGGCTCGGCGGGCGTTCCGAGCATCGGCGGCAGCGACGGGCGAGGGGATTGGGGGCGCTGCGACCCGGCCGAGCCGCGCAACCGGCGCAGCCGCTCGTCGATCGTGCTCGAAGGACCGACCGGCGAACGTCTGCTGGTCGACACCGGGCCGGAGCTTCGGGCGCAGTTGCTGGACAGCGCGGTGCCGAAGATCGACGCGGTGCTCTACACGCATGCGCATGCCGACCACATCACCGGCATCGACGAGGTCCGCATTCTGAACCGGCTATGCGGCCATCCGCTCGACGCCTACGGAACGGCGTACACGCTGGACGAGATCGAGCACCGCTTCGACTATGCATTCAGGCCGTGGACGCCGCCGCACTTCTTCCGCCCGGTGCTGGTCCGACGCGAGGTCCTGCCCGGTGACGTATTGCAGGTCGCCGGACTCTCGCTCACGCTGTTCGAGCAGGACCACAAGGTAGTGAAAACGCTCGGTTTGCGTTGCGGCGACTTCGCCTATTCGACCGACCTCGTCGAGCTTTCGCAAGCGTCGCTGGCGATGCTGGACGGCGTTGACACCTGGCTGGTCGGCTGTTTCCAGCGCCAGCCGCATCTGACGCACGCCTCGCTCGCGCGCGTGCTCGGCTGGTCCCGTCAGCTCGGCGTGCGTCGCACAGTGCTCACCCACATGGGCTTCGATATGGACTGGGCCTGGCTGGAAGCCAACCTGCCGCCCGGCGTCGAACCCGCCCACGATACCCAGACCCTAACGTTCTAGCGCAACACCCCCGAGCCTAAAATATTATGCCGCTTTTGTTGGCATAATATTCCTTATGCGACTTGTGGGTGGCGTGTTGGATGTGGTCGTGGCCGCCTCTTCCCTACAGCTTGGCGAGCGTCGCGGGGTCAGATTCGCCTGCGAAATACTGGCGCAACGCGTCGCGAAACACCGAGGCTCCAGGCCGCGCTTGGGTGAACCCTCGCCGCGCGTGCGCGAACAAGGTCATCGAGGAGCGGAATTTCAGGTCGTCCGGGCTGCCGAAGATCGCTTCCGCCGAGCGGCCATCGAGCTTGTTCACGAGTTCGGTGCAGTCGACGAGCCGTGGTCCGAGCACCGGATGCTCGAGATACGCGGCCGCTTCCGCGAGCGACCCGATTGCGTAGTGGCGCGCCGTCGCGCTGTGCCCAAGGCCGGCCAGTTGCGGGAACACGAACCACATCCAGTGGCTGGTCTTGCGGCCCGACCCGAGCTCCCGGCGCACCTCGGTCATCACCGGGTCCTGGGCTTGCACGAAGCGGGTGAGATGGAACGGCTCTGCCATTCGGGCAGGCTACAGCGGCCCCGGCGGTCAAGGAAGCAGCGGGCGATCCCCGCCACCCGCGGGCGGCGGTTGTCCGCACTCCGGTTCCGCCCTATCCCCCGCTTGTTCGGGGCTGGAGCAGGTCATGTCGGCAGATCCACAGGCGGCGTTGCAGCGTCTGCTCGGCGTCATGGCGGCCTTGCGTGATCCCGAAAGCGGCTGCCCCTGGGACCTCGCGCAGGATTTCGCGACGATCGCGCCCTACACGGTCGAGGAAGGCCACGAGGTCGCCGACGCCATCGCCTCCGGCGACCTCGACGCGCTGCCTGACGAGCTCGGCGACCTGCTGTTCCAGGTCGTCTACCATGCCCGCCTGGCCGAGGAGCTCGGGCGCTTCGATTTCGCCGACGTCGCGACCGCGATCGCCGACAAGATGATCCGCCGCCATCCGCACGTCTTCGGCGACGCCGCCGCGCGCGATGCCGGCAGCCAGAGCCGCGCCTGGGAGGCGCAGAAATCGGCCGAGCGCGCGGCGCGAAAGCTTGGGGGCGCGCTGGCGGGTGTGCCTGCCGCCCTGCCCGCCCTGACCCGCGCCGCCAAGATCACGGCGCGTGCCGCGCGGGTCGGCTTTGACTGGCCGGACGCCCGGGCGGTGCTCGCCAAGCTTGCGGAGGAAACCGCCGAGCTTGAAGCCGAGCTGCCTGACGCCGACCGGACGAGGCTCGGCGACGAGCTGGGCGACATGCTGTTCGTCGTCGCCAATCTCGCCCGCAAGCTCGAGCTCGATCCCGAGGCCTGCCTGCGCGCCGCCACCGGCAAGTTCGAGCGCCGCTTCGAGGCGATCGAGGCCAGGCTCGGGCAGACCGGCCGGAGCGCCGGCGAGGCGTCGCTATCGGAGCTGGAGGCGCTCTGGCGGCAGGTGAAGGCCGAGCGCGCCTGAGCGAGGGTGCGGAACGCCGGCCCCTGGTCGCGCGCTAAAGCATGACCGGTTCACACTCGTTCACCGGCCCTGCTTTAGCCGTGTCGGAGCGGCTGATGGAACGTTTCAGCTTGATTCAACCTGAAACGATCAGGCGCTAGGGCACCAGCCAGCAGGCCTCGATGTCGGTGATTGCGCCTTGCAGCCTGAACAGCGCCCGGCGGTTGCCCTCGGGCGACAGGCGGAGGTATTCGACGGCGGACAGCGTGACCTCGATCACCAGGAATGCCGCCCGCGCCGCCGCCTCGTCCTGATCCGGTGGCGGCTGCTCCGCCTCTCCGAGCGGCGTCGAAGGCGCGGCGCCGACACGGTATGTCGCGCGGCTGTGTTCGCCGAGCGCCTGCCAGGCGGTCTCGACGCGCGCGCCCTCGTCGTGCAGCCTGGCAAGGCCGGACAGGCGTAGCTGTCGGCGGCTCTGCGCGTCCCAGACCAGCAGCTCGACCGCGGGTTCGGCCTCGAGCTCGGCGACCTTGGGCGAGCGTGCGTCGGTGTGGATCTCAAGACGCAGCGCGTCACGGTCAAAGCCGCGCAGGATGACCGAGCGCAGCCGCGGCCCGCTTTGCCCGACGGTGCCGAGGGTCAGCGTGTGGAACGGCGAGTGCGGGTCTGTCGCTCCCGCTTCGATGAGGCCGAGCGCTTCCCGCAGCGTCGCCCCGAGTGCGTCGTCGAGTGCGTCGTCGATCATGCGATGTTGCCTCTGCGTGCTCGCCATGGCGGGCGGCGATGGACCTGCTCTCGGCGCGAGGATATTGACTGCGCTCGGGTGAACAGATGTGCCGACGCACGCCAGTGATAAGGATCTTCGGATGGATCGCGCAACGCAGGCTGCCGACGCCGGTCGCGTCACGCTCGGCGCGCTGCAGGTCGATGCCGGGCTGGCGCAGTTCCTGCGCGCCGAGGCGCTGCCCGGCACCGGTCTCGACGAGGCGCAGTTCTGGAGCGGCTTTGCCAGGCTGCTGACCGCGCTCGCGCCACAGAACAGGCTGTTGCTGGCGCGCCGCGACGAGCTTCAGGGCCGCATCGACGCCTGGCACCTCGAGCGTCGCGGCCAGCCGCACGACGCGGCGGCCTACCAGGCGTTCCTGCGCGAGATCGGCTACCTGCTGCCCGCCCCCGATGGCGTGCAGGTGGCGACGGCGAACGTGGATGACGAGATCGCCCGCATCGCCGGCCCGCAGCTTGTCGTGCCGGTGACCAATGCGCGTTACGCGCTCAACGCCGCCAACGCCCGCTGGGGCAGCCTGTACGACGCGCTCTACGGCACCGACGCGATCGATGAGACGGGCGCGCTCGCGCGTGGCCAGGGCTACAACCAGCGACGCGGCCAGGCCGTCGTCGCCCGTGCGCGGCAGCTGCTCGACGCGGTGGCGCCGCTGGCCGAGGGCGCTTGGGCGGACGCCGCCGGGTTGGTGGTGGCGGACGGCGCGCTCGGCGTCTCGGTCGGCGGATCGCCAACCGGGCTTGCCGATCCGCGGCGTTTCGTCGGCTATACCGGCCCGGCCGCGTCTGTCGCCTCGGTGCTGCTGCGCCATAACGGCCTGCACCTCGAGATCGTGATCGATCGTCAGAACCCGATCGGCAAGTCCGATGCCGCAGGCATCGCCGATCTGCTGATCGAGTCGGCGATCAGCACGATCATGGATTGCGAGGACTCCGTCGCCGCCGTTGACGCCGCCGACAAGGTGGACGTCTACCGCAACTGGCTCGGCCTGATGAAGGGCGACCTGGCGGCGAGCCTTGAGAAGGGCGGCCGCACGATCGAGCGCCGTCTCAATCCGGACCGCACCTACACGACACCGTCCGGCGGCAGCCTCACTTTGCCCGGCCGCTCGCTGATGCTGATCCGCACCGTCGGCAATCACATGTACACGGATGCGGTGCTCGACGAGCATGGCGGGCCAATCCCGGAAGGCATGCTCGACGCCGCGGTCACGGCGCTGATTGCGCTGCACGACCTGCGCGGCGCCTCGGCGATGAGGAACAGCCGCGCCGGTTCCGTCTACATCGTCAAGCCGAAGATGCACGGCCCCGACGAGGTCGGCTTCGCCAACACCCTGTTTGCCGAGGTGGAGACGCTGCTGTCGCTGCCGCGCAACACGCTGAAGATGGGCATCATGGACGAGGAGCGCCGCACCAGCGTGAACCTGCCCGCCTGCATCGAGGCGGCGCGCGAGCGCGTCGTCTTCATCAATACCGGCTTTCTCGACCGCACCGGCGACGAGATGCACAGCTCGATGGAAGCGGGCGCGATGATCCGCAAGAACGAGATGAAGCATACCGCCTGGATACGCGCCTACGAGGACAATAACGTCGATGCCGGGCTTGCCGCCGGCCTGCGCGGGCGGGCGCAGATCGGCAAGGGCATGTGGGCGGCCCCCGATCGCATGGCCGACATGCTGGCGCAGAAATCGGCGCATCCGATGGCCGGCGCGAACACCGCCTGGGTGCCCTCGCCCACCGCGGCGACGCTGCATGCGCTGCACTATCACGAGGTCGATGTCGCCGCCCGCCAGGCCGAGCTCTCGCAACGCGCCCCGGCGAGCCTCAACGCACTGCTCACCATTCCGCTCGCCGAGGGCGCCAACTGGGCACCCGAGGACGTGCAGCAGGAGCTCGACAACAATGCGCAAGGCATACTCGGCTACGTGGTGCGCTGGATCGACCAGGGCGTCGGCTGCTCCAAGGTGCCGGACATCCACGACGTCGGCCTGATGGAGGATCGCGCCACGCTGCGCATCTCCTCGCAGCACATCGCCAACTGGCTGCATCACGGCATCGTCTCCGAAGCGCAGGTCACGGAGACGCTGAAGCGCATGGCCGGGGTCGTCGACCGCCAGAACGCCACTGATCCTGCCTACACGCCAATGGCGCCCGAATTCGACGGGCCGGCGTTCAAGGCGGCGCTCGACCTGGTGTTCAAGGGCCGGGTGCAACCGAACGGCTATACCGAGTTCGTGCTGCATCACTGGCGCCGGGCCGCCAAGGCCGCCTGAGCCAAGGTTTTCCGCCGCCTCTACTCGCGCCCTCATCAGCAATGTTGGAGTTGCGCGCTCGAGCGCGCCGCGCGCGTCCGTAATGGAGGGGCGGGAGGCCCATCTCGCCCCGAACACGGTGGGTGCCTACTTGGAGCGGGCTGTTATCGAACACTCACCTGCGGTAAGTTCTTCAGTTCAGTTCGTAGTTCTGCAACCTCTCTAAGAAGCGCAGCAAGCTGATCAATGATCAAGAAGTCTCCGGCGGATACGACCGGGCAACCACATGCTCCATCGTTGCACCCTGCCGTGAACATACAGATCCGGACTTGGCCGTTGGCGTTTCTACCTGCCAAGGTTGTGGGTAGCATATCAGCCTCATAACTGTTCGTGAATGATTATACCATTCCAAACTATCAGTGACGAGGTCCGGCTGGGGCAGATGCTGCGCCCCTTGGTCCTGTGCCTCGCTGGCGGCCTCGCATCCTCGCGCTCTGCTCGCACTCCCGCTGGCGGGCAAGGTCCTGCGCAAGCCGCTGCGGCTCTTCACGCTGCCGTCGAAGCATCTCCCGGCGCGCGGCCGCGAGATCCTGGCCCGCAAGCTGGTCGATGCCCGTGTTGCCATTTGCGATCGCCCGTTGACCAGGTCGTTGCCGACGCGCTCCGTGACGGCACGGATGAACAAGGCCAGCTGCCTCGGCCTGCTGTCCAACGCCGTCCTGGTCTGGAACACCGCCCGCATCGTCGCCCAGCTCCGAAGCCGCAGGCCGCGAGGTTACGATGACGACCTTGCCCGCGTCTAACCCTCATGCACGCCCACATCATCCCAAACAGCAGCTGCCTCCGGTCGCCCGCCAACGCGCCGCGCCAGCGCCCGAGCCCGCCAGGGCCTGACGCCGCAAACACCCCGCCAACCCGCCCCGCGACATTGCGTGCAATATGCTACCGTGCAGTTTTAGGCGGATGGGCCTTCCGCCCGATAAAGGCCTTGGAGGTCCGGGCCGGAATTGAACCGGCATTCGCGGATTTGCAGTCCGCTGCATCACCACTCTGCCACCGGACCGCTGTCAGCCGCCGCACGCGGCTTATCGTCTGGCGGCGCCGTCTGGGTCAAGCCACCGCAGACGGCGCTGCACCCGACAGAGCGTTAGCGCCTGATCGTTTCAGGTTGACTCAACCTGAAACGATCCATCAGCCGCTCTGACAACGGCTAAAGCAGGGCCGGTGAACAAATGTGAACCGGTCATGCTTTAGTAACCGCACGCTGCTCTCACGGCTGAACCAGGGCTGGTGAGGCGGGCGTGGGCCGATCAGCTTTCAGGTTTCCGCGCCTGCGTTTGCTGCGGCGCCGGCCTGCGTCGCGCCGTGCTCGCGGCGCAGCGCGGCGAGGCGGTTCCTGCCGGCAATCACCGCCTCGAGCTTGAGCGTGCGCTCCTCCACCGCGGACGGCTCGCGCAACAGCAACATCTCGAGGCTTTCGAGCAGCTTTTCGGCCAACGCGACGTCGTGGGTCCGGCAGGCATGCTCGAAGGCGCCGGCGATCTTGTCGGACAGGCGCCGGGCCGGCCGGCCGTCGGCGGCGACGGGCTCGGCGGTCTCTGGGCGCTGCTCGCCAGCGATGCCGGCAGGCGGGGCGCCCTCGGCCACGCGCCACGGTTCGGCCTCGCTTGGCGCCGGCGGTGCGAGGCGTGCGGCGAGCATGATTGCGCCGAGCAGCAGCGCCGTCGTCGCGACATAGGCGCCGACGCCCCAGAGCGCGCCGTAGGCGATGCCGCAGCCGATGGAGGCCGCAACGCCGACGGCGCTCGCCAGAACGATCCCGAATCCGGCAAGGCGCCACGGCGACGGTCGGAGCATGCGAGCGGTCCCTTACAGTGATCGAGGACGACTACACAGCAAAAAGGTTAACCCGAGGTTACCTTCGGCCGAGGTATCCTATTCCGGTTCGCCGGCGTGAAGCGGGAACGACATGCCCTGCGCGCGCACGCCAAGCCGGCCCTGCAGCGGACCGTGCTCTGGCCCGGACAAGGCCACCTGCTCGGCCGAGGCGCTCGTGGCGAGGCCGCTCGAGGTGCTCGCCTCAAGCCGGCAGCGACCGCCGCTGCAGCGGAAGCTGCCGGAGAGCGTCGCGATGCCGAGTCGGGTGATGCCGAGCCAGCTATCAACGAGGGTGCCGTCGCCGTCGGTCAGCAGCGCGAGACGGCCTTCCAGCATCTGGCCGTCGAGGTCGAGTGTCGCCGGAAAGCTTGAGGCGGCGACCGGCAGCACGTTCGGCACGTTGAGGTCGGCGCCGAGCCCGGCGAGGCTGGCGGCCACCGAGGCGAACGCCGCCCGCCAGAATGCCCGGGCGGTCTCCTGCAGCCCCGGATCGTCGGTGATGTCCGAGCCGACCCCGAAGGCATAGAACACGCCACGGCGCAGCGTCGTGCCGAGTTTCTGGGCGAGCCCGACCGGGGCGGCGCCGGGACGGAATACCGAGCCGAGATCGCTGTTCTCCGCCATGTCCGAGTAGATGATGGCGCGTATCGTCAGCTGGCTCGAGGCGAAGCGGCCCTCGTCTGAGGCCAGCGCCCGGATCAGCTGCTTCTTCGGCGCGTCGGCCGCCGCGACGTGCACGCTCGCCGCCGGGCGCTTGGCCTGCATGTAGATCGTCGTCAGCGCGGCGCCGAAATCGTGCAAAAAATATTTCTGCTGGTCGCCGAGACCCTGCAGCGGGTTCTCGGCGAAGATGTAGGTCTGCCCGGCGAGCCGCGCCCGCTCGGACGCCGAGTAGGCAGGCCAGCAGCCCGACCACAGCTCGCCGGACTGGCCGGAGCCCGGCGACAGCCGCACCACCGAGACGCGCTCGCCCGGTGCCAGGGTGGCGCGCAGCTTGATGTCGAGCCGGTGCGCCCAGTCGGTCTCGCCCTCGATCATCAGCGTGTCGTCGATGTAGACGACGGTCTGGCGCACCTGCTTTTGCGCGCAGAACGACGGATCGAGTCCGCTGGCGCCGAACAGCGCCGCTCGCGCCGGGTGCGTCATGGCGCCGGTCAGCGCGAGCCATACGAGCAGCGTGAGCGGCCTGGGCAGGCACGCCGCCGAGGTGAGCCGAGGCCGGCGCATCAGCCGGCGAGCTCGCGCAGCAGGGCGGCGTCGATCAGCAGCGGCATCGCCTTGTAATCGTAGGGCGTGAGCGGCCGCTGATCGCTGCCCATGGTGATCACGACCTCGCCGCGCCGCGCGAGCGCGAGCCGCGCCAGCGCGTCGCGATAGCTCTCCACCTCGCCGCGCAGCATCACGCCGGCGGCGCCAAGGATCGCCTCGCCATGCGCATCGACCTGATCGAGCAGGTCCTTCTCGACGCCGACCGCCGCCGCCCGCGTCGCCGCGGCGCGCTGCTTCTCGGCGAGGTCCTTGTCGGCCTGCGCCTGGATCGTGCGTATCAGGTCGACGACGCGGGCCCGACGCCTCTGGAAACGGCGCGAGGCGACGGCGTACTGGTGCGTCGCGTCCATGTAGTCGGGGTCGATGTCATGGGTGAGGTAG
The DNA here is from genome assembly GCA_964246775.1 of uncultured Acetobacteraceae bacterium. Taxonomy (GTDB): domain Bacteria; phylum Pseudomonadota; class Alphaproteobacteria; order Acetobacterales; family Acetobacteraceae; genus CAXMMR01. The sequence continues at coordinate 11,170 of CAXTSD010000034.1, forward strand.
GCGAGGAATACGCCAACCAGCCAGGCGGCGATGTTGGCGAGCAGGGAGAGCAGCACGTCGCGCAGCGGATGCACCTCGATCGCGGCGTCGGCGCCGAGCAGGTTGGGCGCCGCCTGAGCCGCTACTGTGTGCAGCACGGCGGCGTAGCGCGAGCCGCCGGCGGCCGCGAGAACCACCAGCAAGGCGAGCGTCGACAGGCCGAACAGCCGCCAGTCGCCGAACCGGCGCGCGCGCTCCCGGTGCTGGCCGAAGCGGAACGCCCATTGCTTGAGTATCGAGCCGTGGCCGTGCGCGGCAAATGCGAGTGCGATGCCGAGCACCGCCGTCGCGCCGGCGGCGATCGCCGCAATGCCGGTGAAGATAAAGAAGGTGTCGTAGTTGATCAGCCACTCGGCGACGCCGATCAGCAGCAGCCCGATCCAGTAGAACGGCGACAGGCCGCGCATGTTCGGCGCCCGGCCGCCATTGCGGTCGCGCGCCTCGTGCCAGAGCTGCTCGGCCTCGACGAAGCGGGCGCGGGCCTGGCGATAGCGGTCGTCCTCCAAGGCGGCCGCCTCGGCGGCGGCGATCCTGGCGTCGCGCGCCTCGGCGAGGCCGGCGATCTCGCCTTCGAGCCGCCGCACCGCGTCGATGCCGGCGCGCGCCGGCTCGAGTGCCACGTCAAAGCCGCTGCGCGCCTGGCGCCACGACGCGAGATGGCCGCGCACCGGCTCGAACAGGTGCAGCCGCATCCCCGCCGTGAGGCCGCGCTCATCGACGCCGATGCGCCCGAACGCGGCTTCCGCGGCGGCGAGCTCCGCCAGCGCCGCCGCCGGCTGGACCAGGCGGTCGGCGCGGATCGGAAAGCGC
>CAXTSD010000035.1:0-11939 GCA_964246775.1 uncultured Acetobacteraceae bacterium
GCCGCGGCATCGCCAACCCGATCGCGCAGATCTGGTCGGGCGCGATGATGCTCGATCAGCTCGGCCGGCCGGAGGCGGGAGCGGCGATCGTGTCGGCGATCGAGGCGCTGCTCGCGTCCAAGGAGGCGCCGAAAACGCCGGATCTCGGCGGCAACGCCAGGACCGGCGACATCGCCAAGGCGTTGATCGGCCTGCTGCCTGACGCCCGTTGACGGAGCCGACTATGGTCGAGGCTTGCAGGACCATGATCCTGGCCATCGTCACTCTGACCATGGTGCTCGCGCCAGCGAGGGCTGGCGTCGCAGCCGCACCGCCAGTGCCCGCGCAGCCGCTGCAGTATTGGCACGTCTGGGTCGACGCCGCCGGGCAAACTCACCAGAGCCGTTGCCGGTTCGAGAACTTCAGCACGCTTCCGCTCGGCAAGGGCGTGGCTCCGGTGTTCGGTGACACGTTGCCGGACACGCCCGCCCACGTCGTGATCGCGCAGTTCCCCAAGGGATGGGTTGGAGCGTGGCATCCGAACCCCAAGCCGCAATGGATCGTTCCGCTCTCCGGCCGCTGGTTCGTCGAAACGACGGACGGTCATCGTGTGGAGATGGGACCGGGCGAGGCGTCGTTCGGGGAGGATCAGAGCTCGAGGCCGGACCGCGCCGGCCATGTCGGCCACCTGTCCGGGACGCTCGGCGACGCGCCGATCACGCTCATGTTTGTCCAGGTCGACGCAAAGCCGGCGCACGATGATGCGTGTCGGCTGAAATAGGCGATGCACCCGGACATCAACCGGCGGACACTGGCGGGGCTGACCGCCGCAGCCGCGACCGCAGCCTTCGGCAGGAGTGCCGAGGCGCAATCCCTGCCGCCGACGCCCGGCAATCTGGAGCGCGAGCTGCCGAGCTCGCGACCGCCGCCCGGCGTTGGCGCCGAGCTGCCCGAACTGCCGTCGCCGCAGCCCGCAGGGTTGAGCGACCGGCTGTTTCCCGGCTTTCGCGCGGACAGCGTCAAGACCGCAGGCGCCAGCATTCACACGCTGAGCAAGGGTTCCGGCCCGCCGTTGCTGCTGCTGCACGGTCATCCGGAAACCCACGTGACCTGGCACAAGGTCGCGCCCGCGCTCGCCGAGACCCACACCGTCGTCCTGGCGGACCTGCGCGGCTACGGCGATTCGAGCAAGCCTGGCTACAGTGAGGACAGCCGCGACTACTCGTTCCGCGCCATGGCGCAGGACATGGTCGACGTCATGCAGCACTACGGTCATCCGCGCTTCATGGTCGCCGGGCACGACCGCGGCGGCCGCGTCGTGCATCGCATGATGCTCGATCACGCCGACGCGGTGCTGAAGGGCTGCGTGCTCGACGTGGCGCCGACGCTCACGATGTATGACGATACCAGCCAGGAGTTCGCGACCAAGTACCTCTGGTGGTTCCTGCAGATCCAGCCGGCGCCGATGCCTGAGCACCTGATCAGCCTCGATCCCGGCTACTATCTGCGCGATCACCTGGCCGTGCAGGGCAAGACGCCCGGCGCCGTCACGCCCGAGGCGATGGCGGAATACATCCGCTGCTACTGCTGCCAGGGCACGATACGGGCGGTGTGCGAGGACTATCGGGCGGCGGCGGGGATCGACCTCGAGATGGACCGCGCCGACGACAAGGCAGGGCACAGGATCGCCGCCCCGCTGCTCGCGCTCTGGGGCGCGCAAGCGACCGTCGGCAAGCTGTGGAACGTGCTCGACACCTGGCGTGCGAAGACACAAGCCCCTCTCGAGGGCGAGGCTCTGCCGTGCGGACATCTCATTCCCGAGGAGCAGCCCGAGTTGGTGATCGCCCGGTTCCGCCAGTTTTTCCGCGGCTGAGGATCAGGGCGAATGCAGACAGAGCGAGGCGAGGCGAGGCTCGGCGCGATCGAGATGCTCGACGATCCGGCGCGCAACAAGGGCACCGCGTTCAGCCTCGCCGAGCGCCAGAAATACGGCCTGGAAGGCTTGTTGCCGCCGACCGTCGAGACGATCGAGCGTCAGCTTGAACGGGTCATCGGGCATCTGGAGCAGAAGCCCAGCGACCTCGAACGCTACATCTATCTGATGGGCCTGTGCGATCGCAACGAGACGCTGTTCTACAAGACCCTGATGTCCGATCCGGCGCGGTTCGTGCCGATCGTCTACGACCCCACCATCGCCGATGCCTGCCTCACCTTCGGCCATCTGTATCGGCGCGCGCGCGGGATGTACGTCACCCGCGACGTGAAGGGCCGCATGGCCGAGGTGCTGCGCAACTGGCCAAATCGGAACGTGCGGTTCATCTGCCTCTCCTCCGGCGGGCGCATACTCGGTCTCGGCGACATCGGCGCCAACGGCATGGGCATTCCGATCGGCAAGCTGCAGCTCTACACGGCGTGCGCCGCCGTGCCGCCTGAGTGCTGCCTGCCGGTGCTGTTCGACCTCGGCACGACGAACGCGTCGATGCGGGCCGACCCGCTCTATCTCGGCCTGCGGGAGGCGCCGCCGGCGTCCGCGGACGAGGTCGACAGCCTGGTCGATGAATTCGTCGCCGCCGCCAACGAGGTGTTCCCCGGCGTCTGCATCCATTTCGAGGACTGGAAGGGCAGCGACGCCATCCGCCTGCTCAACCGCTACTCCGACGCCACGCTGTGCTACAACGACGACATCCAGGGCACCGCCGCGGTCACCCTCGCCGGCCTCACGACGGCGCTGCAGATCAGCGGCGCCGCGCTCGCCGATCAGAGGATACTGTTCCTCGGCGCCGGCTCGGCGGGCCTCGGCATCGCCAACATGATCGTCGAGGCGATGCTGGATGAGGGATCGAAGCAGGAGGATGCGCGGCGGCGGATTGCGTTGTTCGACGTCGGCGGCCTGATCGAGCCGTCGCGGCGGGACCTGTCGCCGGCGCAGCAGGTCTATGCCCTTGAGGCCGAGCCGACGCGGGATCTCAGGACGGCGGTGGCGGCGTTCAAGCCGACGGTGCTGATCGGCGTCTCGACCAAGGGCGGCGCGTTCAGCGAGGAGGTGATCCGCGCGATGGCGCAGAACGTCGAGCGCCCGATCATCTTCCCGCTGTCGAACCCGACCGACAAGGCGGAGTGCACGCCCGAGCAGGCCTATGCGTGGACGGATGGCCGCGCGCTGGTGGCGTGCGGGGTGCAGTTCCCTGACGTGACGGTAAACGGCAGGACGTTTCATCCAGGGCAGGCCAACAACTTCTACATCTTCCCGGCGATCGGCCTCGCCGTCTACGCGACCCGGCCGAAACGCCTCACCGACCGGATGTTCATCGAGGCGGCGCGCGCCGTCGCCGACCAGGTGAGCCGTGACGACCGCGACCGCGGCATGCTGTTTCCCAGGCAGTCGCACATATTGCAGACCGAGATCACCACGGCGACGCGGCTTGCCGAGTACATCTTCGACCAGGGCCAGGCGACGGTTGATCGCCCGAAGGACGTCCGGGCCTGGATCGAGGCGCTGACCTACAAGCCCGAATACCAGCAGGACGCCTGAGCCTGTGCGCGAGACCAACAATGGAGACGAGACCATGGACCAGCAGACGAGCAGCGGAGCGAAGTCGCAGGCGAGCGGCGGCGGCGCGCTCAGCTTCACCCTCGACAGCAATTTCGGGCTGGACGTCGGGGCGGCGCCGTGGCGCGACTTCCTGCCCAGCCACGGCATCGCCGCGGAGGCGACGGCGGACCTCGTCCACATTCGCGAGTCCGTCGCGCGCCACGAGCCGGACGTCGCCTACATCCCGGTCGCCGATTTCCACCGCCTGATCGCAACCCCCGACAGCCACTATCGCGGCCTGGCGATGGCGACCTCGAAATCCACCGGCCTGGTCAGGCAGCGCTGCCTGCTCGTGGTCGGCCGCGACGACCCGGCGAGCCGCCTCGCCGACCTGCGCGGGGCCAAGTTCGCCTACATCAACAAATCCTGCTCATCGAGCTATTTTCCGCCCGCCATATTGCTGCGGCGGCAAGGCGAGGCGCTCGGCGCGTTCCTCGACATGACGGCGGTCAAGCCGGGCCCGACCTGGCAGGGGCTGATCGACGCCGTCGTCGCAAGGCAGGTCCGGGCGACGATGGTGCTTGAGGACACCTGGACCTTTCTGCCCAAGAACGCCGAGGACACCAAGGTGATCGGCGAGTACGCCGGCGGCGTCGGCGGCGTGGTGATCGCGCGCAAAAGCCTGGACGATGCGGTGCGCCAGGCGTCGATCGAGGCGCTGCTCGAGGCGCTGCTCGCCTGGGCTCCGGACTGGAACACAGTCTATGGCGGCTTCAAGCCGTTCTACCGCGCCGACGTGCACACCTATTTCCACGATCTCGACCAGCTCCCGGCCGAGCTTTGACCGGCGCTCCGAGCTTCCCCGTGCGGGTCGCGGTCCTCGATGACTACCAGTCCGCCGCACTCGGCTCGGCGGACTGGTCGGCTCTGCGGGGCAGGGCCGAGGTTTCGGTGTTTGGCGATTACCTGACGGACGAGGCGGCGCTGGCGGAGCGCCTCGCTCCGTTCGAGGTGATCTGCGTCATGCGGGAGCGGACGGCGCTGCGCCAAAGCCTGCTCGAGCGGCTGCCAAGACTCAGGCTGATCGCCTCGACCGGCCCGGTCAACGCCGCAATCGACCTTTCGGCGGCCGAGGCGCGGGGCGTGAAGGTCGTCCACACCGGCTATTCGTCGGCGCCCACCATCGAGATGACCTGGGCGCTCATCCTCGCCAGCCAGCGCCAGCTGACGCGGGAGGCGGCGTCGATGCGGTCCGGCGGCTGGCAGCGCAGTGTCGGCGGCGACCTGCGCGGCCGCACGCTTGGCCTGCTCGGCCTTGGCAACATCGGCGGCGCGGTGGCGCGGATCGGCGGCGCGTTCGGGATGGAGGTGATCGGCTGGAGCCAGCATCTCACGCCTGAGAAGGCCGCCGCGTTCGGCGCCTCCGCGGTCTCGAAGCAGGACTTGTTCGCCAGGGCCGACATACTCAGCATCCACACGCTGCTGAGCCGGCGCACGCGGGGCCTCGTGGATGCCGAGGCGCTGGCGCTGATGAAGCCGACGGCGTGGCTGGTCAACACGTCGCGCGGGCCGATCGTCGACGAGCCGGCGGTGCTGGAGGCGCTCGGGCGGCGGCGCATCGCCGGGCTCGCGGTCGACGTCTACGACGTGGAGCCGCTGCCGCCCGACCATCCGTTCCGCAGCCTCGACAACGTGCTGGCGACGCCGCATCTCGGCTACGTGACGCAAGCCATGTACCGCACGTTCTACGGCGACACCGTCCGCAACATCGTCGACTGGCTCGACGGATTGCCGGCGTCGCGCCCCGCCTGAACGCCTCCCGCCTGATCGCCGCAAACCTCGACCATAGTCTGCGACCATACCTTGCCGGAGAACGCCCGTGCGCGTCGGACTGTTCATCCCCTGCTACGTCGATGCGTTCCATCCGGAGGTCGGCATCGCCACCCTCGAGCTGCTGGAGCGGCTGGGCTGCGAAGTCGACTACCCGACCGACCAGACCTGCTGCGGCCAGCCGATGACCAATACCGGTTGCCACGAGGAATCCGCGGCGACGGAAGCGCTGTTCGTCAGGAACTTCTCCGGCTACGACAGCATCGTCGGGGTGTCCGGAAGCTGCGTGCACCAGGTCCGCTTTGCCTTCGACGCAATCCCGCAGACCGACGAAGTGAAGTCGGTGCGGGCCAAGACGTTCGAGCTGGTGGAGTTCCTGCACGACATCCTCAAGGTTGATGCGTTTCCCTGGGCGGAGTTCCCGCACAAGGTCGCGCTGCACAACAACTGCCAGACGCTGCGTGGCCTCAACATCGCCAGCTACTCCGAGCAGCGGCGGGCGGCGTTCTCGAAGCCGATAGATCTGCTCGGCAAGGTCCGCGGCATCGAGTTCGTGGAACTGACGCGTCCTGACGAGTGCTGCGGTTTCGGCGGCACGTTCTCCGTCTTCGAGGAGGGCGTCTCCGCCAAGATGGGCTACGACAAGGTGCGCGATCAGCACCAGGCCGGGGCGGAGTACATCACCTCGTCCGACAGCTCGTGCATGTTGCACCAGCAAGGCTGCGCGGAACGCCTCGGCTTGCCGCAGCGCTACATCCACATCGCGCAGATACTCAATGGAGCCCGGGAATGAGCGCGAGTGGACCGATGCTGCATCCGGAACTGGCCGACGACGGACCCGGTGAAAGCGCTACCCGGCACGGCGCGCGGCTCGACCACGCCGAGGGCACGTCAAAGCCGATGCGCTCCAAGACCGGCGAACGGCAGGCGCCCAAGACGCCGGAGCCGCAGCCGCGCGGCGCGGTGATCCGCGGCAATCGGCCGGTGGACCAGTCGGAAGCCGCCAACCGCTTCATCGCCGCGACCGAGCACGAGAAGATGCACGACGAGCGGCTATGGGATTTGCGCGGCAAGCGCGACCGCGAGATGCACGCCATCCCCGAGTGGGAGGAGCTGCGCGATCTCGCCTCCGCCATCAAGGAGCACACGCTCGTCCACCTCGCGCGCTACCTCGAACAGTTCGAGGCGAACGCGCGCGCCAACGGCATTCACGTGCACTGGGCGCGCGACGCCGCCGAGCACAACGAGACGGTGCTGCGCATCCTGAACGAGCATGGCGCGAGGCGGCTGATCAAGAGCAAGTCCATGCTGACGGAGGAGTGCAACTTTCGCGAATACATGAAGGAGCACGGCATCGAGATCATCGAGACCGACCTCGGCGAGCGCATCCAGCAGCTCGACGGCGAGGCGCCGAGCCACGTCGTCGTCCCCGCGGTGCACAAGCTGCGCACCGACGTGGCACAGGTCTTCGCCGACAACCTCGGATCAGACCCCGGGAACGACGACCCCAAATACCTCGCCGGACAACAGCGCGACGCGACCCGGCCGCTGATCCTGTCCGCCGCTGCCGGGATGACCGGCTGCAACTTCGCCGTCGCCGAAACCGGAGCGGTCGTGGTCTGCACCAATGAGGGCAACGCCGACCTCTCGGCCAACACGCCGCCGCTGCACATCGTCTCGTGCGGGATCGAGAAGCTGGTGCCCCGGCTCGACGACCTCGCCGTGCTGATCCGCCTGCTGTCGCGTTCGGCGCTCGTTCGCCGATCACGCAATACACTTCGCACTTCCGCGGCCCGCGGGCAGGCGGCGAGATGCACGTCGTGCTGGTGGACAATGGCCGCTCCGAGCGGCTGGGCATGGAGCAGTTCTGGACGTCGCTGAAATGCATACGGTGCGGCGCCTGCATGAACACCTGCCCGGTGTTCCGCCGCTCGGGCGGCCTCAGCTACGGCGCGACCTATGCCGGGCCGATCGGACTCATCATCGATCCCCCCTTCAACAAGCACAAATACAGCAAGCTGCCGTTCTCCTCCACGCTCAACGGCAGCTGCACCAACGTCTGCCCGGTCAAGATCAACATCCACGAGCAGATCGCCGCCTGGCGAAAGGTGATGGCCGAGACGCACGAGCTGCCGCTGCTGAAGAAGGCGATGATGAAGGCCGCGGGCGCGTTGCTCGCCAGTCCGAAGCTCTACCGCGCGGCGCTGCCGCTGGCGGACAGCGCGTTGCGCCACCTGCCGCGCTTCATCGTCTACAACCGGCTTAACACCTGGGGCCGCGGGCGCGAGGTGCCGCACGCGCCGAGGCAGACGTTCCACCAGTGGCATGCGGCCAACCGGGCGCACAAGCCATGAGCAGCCAGGCATGAGCAGCCGCGACGACATCCTCGCCGCCGTTCGCGCCCACGCGCCGAAGCTGGAGCGCCCGCTGCCGGACGTGGCGCTGTTCGACACCGCCCCGCCCGCCGACCTCGTGGCGGCGTTCGTGGAGAGGCTGGAGCTGATGGGCGGCGAGTGGCTGCCGCCGGACAGCGCGGACCCGCTGGCCCCCGCCCGTGCCAGGCTCGCCGGGGCCAAAATCGTCTGCTCGAACGCGCCGGAGATCGCGGGCAACAAGGTTCTGGACGCGGGCACGATGCCGGCCGACCTCGCGGACGTCGAGTACGGCGTCGTTCGCGCCGCCTTCGCCGTCGCCGAAACCGGCTCGATCTGCCTGACCGACCGGCAGCTTGGCGTGAACACGCTCGGCTACCTGCCGCAGCATCTGCTCGTCCTGCTTGACCCGGCGGACATCGTGGCGAACATCCACCACGCCTACCGCCGTTCGGAATGGCGAGACAGCCACTATGCGGTGTTGCAGACCGGCCCGTCGGCCACCGCCGACATCGAGGGCGTGCTGATCCATGGGGCGCAGGGCGTACGGTCGGTCGCCGTCGCGGCGGTGCCCCGGCGCGACTGATGCCAGGGCTCGCTGATGGCGACTCCTGGTATTCAGCCGAAACGGAAGCCGGAGATCGGCTTGCCGAGGGCGTGGCCGTGAAAGTCCACGGCGCCGGGCTCGCCCGACGCGGCGCCGGCCGCCACCATAAGAGGCAGCAGGTGATCCTCGTGCGGCTGCGCGTCGCGCGCGCCTCGCGCCTCCTGCCAACGGATCAGCGCGGCGTCGCGCGCGCCGGCATCGACCATCGTCTCGCGCAGCCAGGCGTCGAACGCCTCGGCCTCGGGATCGGCGGTGCCGCGCCCGGAGAAGCCGCCCATGTTGTGATAGCTCTGGCCGCTGCCGAGGATCAGCACGCCCGCCTCGCGCAGCGGCGTCAGCGCCCGCCCGATTGCGAGATGCGCCGCGGGATCGAGGCCGCGTTGCAGCGAGAGCTGCACAACCGGCACGTCGGCCGCCGGATACATGACCTTGAGCGGCACGAAGACGCCGTGGTCCCAGCCGCGCGACGGCTCGCTGTTATTGCCGATGCCGGCCGCCGAGAGCAGGTCGCCGACGCGAGAGGCAAGCGCCGGATCGCCAGGGGCGGGCCAGGTCAGCCGGTAGGTGTAGTCCGGGAAGCCGCCGTAATCGAACAGCAGCGGCGTATGCGCGCCGGCATTGACGGTCGGCGCCGCTTCCTCCCAGTGGCCGGAGACGGCGAGTATGGCAAGCGGCGGCTCGGCCAGCCTGCCCGCGAAGCCGCGAAGATAGGCTTCGAGGTCGCGCCAGGCGTCGCGCATCGGTCCTGGCTCCAGGAAGAAGCACGGACCGCCGCCGTGATTGATGAAGAAGGTAGGTTGCATCTCGGTGATCTGGACGTTCGACATCCCGCGAGGGAGACAGAAAAGTCAGATGGTTTTCATCAGCCGGCAAGATGGGGGCCGGCAAGATGGGCGATCGGCGCCACGAGCACCCCTCCAACCAAGGACCGTCGAGATGCCCGCTTACCGCCTGCATTACTTCCCCGAGTCAGGCAACAGCTACAAGCTCGCCTTGATGCTCCGGCTGTGCGGCGCGACGTTCGAGCCGGTCTGGACCGATTTCGGCGCCGGCGTCACCTGGACCGAGGCATGGCGACGGGCGGTGAACCCGATGGGCGAGATCCCGGTGCTGGAGGAAGACGGCGTCAAGCTCACGCAGACGGCTCCGATCCTGCTGCGCCTCGCCGATCGGTATGGCCGGTTTCAGGGCGCCGACGCGGCGACGCGCTACGAGGTGCTGCGCTGGCTGTTCTGGGACAACCAGAAGCTCAGCGGCTTCATGGCCGCCTACCGCTATCGGCGCGCGTTCACGCCGCATACCGAGCCGGCGGTGCTGGATTTCATGCGGCGCCGGGTGGATGACTTTCTCGGCATCCTCGAACGCCACGTCGCGAGCCAGCCCTTCATCGCCGGCGGAGAGCCCACGGTCGCCGACCTGTCGATGCTCGGCTACCTGCTGTTCCCCAGTCACGAGAGCGGCTACGACCTGCCGACCAGCCACCCTGCGATCGGCGCCTGGCTGGACAGGATCAAGGCCATGCCGGGGTGGATCGCGCCGTATGACCTGCTGCCGGGCCAGCATCTGCGCTGCTACACCGAGCCGCACGAGACCCGCGATCCGGCGTCGCCTGACAGTGGCTGAGATGCCGTTCAGTCCGGCGCCGGCCGCTGGCGCAGCAGCGTCTCGACCACCTTGGCCGAGGTCAGCACGCCAGGCAGGCCGGCGCCGGGGTGGGTTCCGGCGCCGACGAGGAACAGCCCGGCCAGCTCTTCGGAGCGATTGTGGAAGCGGAACCAGGCGGATTGCAGCAGCTTCGGCGCCACGGAAAACCCGGCGCCGTGGCGGCTGCGGTAGTCCGAATGGAAGGTCTCCGGCGTCATCCAGCTTTCGCTCACGATGGTCTGCTCGAGGTCCGGCAGCTCGCGTTCGGCGAGCAGGGCGACGAGGCGGTCGCGCATCAGCCGCCCGGCGGCGGACCAGTCGATGCCGGCCTGCAGGTTGGGCACCGGGGCCAGCACGTAGAAGGCGTCGCCCCCGGCCGGCGCCATCGACGGATCGGTGGCGCTCGGGCGGTGCAGATAGAGGCTCGGGTCGTCCGGCGGCTGCCTTGCCGCGCCGGCTTGGCGCGGATGCGGGCCGAACACCTCGTCGAGCAGCGCGCGGTAGCGATGGCCGAGTATGATCGTGTGGTGGGCGGTCGCCGCGTAGCGTCGGCTGGTGCCGAAATACAGCACGAACAGCCCCATCGAGTAGGCGAGGCGGTCGATCCTGCGGTCGGTCCAGCGGCGCCGGCGGCGGCCGGGCATGAGGTCGGCGTAGAGCGTCGGCGCGTCGGCGTTGGCGATCACGCTGTCGGCGCCGATGGTCTCGCCGGAGGCCAGCACGACGCCGGTCGCGCGGCCGCCGCCATGGGTGAGCCGGGCGATTTCGGTATCAAGCCGCAGGGTGACGCCGTGGCGCCGCAGCAAGGCGACGATGGCGGCGACGAGCGCGCCGGTGCCGCCTTGCGCGAACCACACGCCGTGCCGGCGCTCGAGATGCTGGATCAGCGCGTAGAGCCCGCTGGTGTGGAACGGGTGGCCACCGACCAGCAGCGGTTGCAGGCTGAACACCCGGCGCAGGCTGTCATCGGCGATGTGGCGGGCGACCAGTCGGTAGACCGAGCGGTGGCCGCCGAGGCGCAGCAGGGCGGGCAGCGCGGCGAGCATGGTGCGCGGGCGGTGGAACGGCTGCGCGCCGTAGCGCTCGTAGCCGACGCGGTAGAGCGCCTCGGCGTGGCGCATCAGCGCCTCGTAGCCCGGCAGGTCGGCGGGCGAGAAGCGGGCGACCTCGCGCGCCATCGCCGCCGCGTCGCCCGAGTAGTCGAAATGCCGGCCGTCGGCGAAGCTGATGCGGTAGAACGGGAACACCGGCAGCAGCGTCACGTGGTCGGCGAGGCGCTCGCCGAACAGCGCGAACAGCTCCTCGAGCAGGAACGGCGCGGTGATCACGGTGGGGCCGGCGTCGAACTGGAAGCCGCCGTGACGGACGACGCGGCCGCGGCCGCCTGGCTCGGCGAGCCGGTCGATCAGCGTCACCGTGTCGCCGAGCGCGCGGGCCCGCGCCGCCGCCGCGAGGCCGCCGAAGCCGGCGCCGATCACGACCGTCCGATGCGCCGGGATTTCAAGCATCCCGGGTTGCCGCGCCGGCGCAATACTGCGCGAGCGGGCGGCCAGTTTCCATCAATTCTGTCACGTCCTCGTGAGTGCGTGTGTAGGCGCTGTTCGCGCCTGTGGGTTTGCGCGAGGGTCGATCAACGCCGGCAAACCAAGCGCCGTTCGAGCTTTTCGGCCGGGCACGGAGGCAGCGCAATGTCCGAGACACGTGTCGACGCCGGCGCCGCGATGCGGCCTGCTGCCCGCGCGGCGCGGCGACGGGCGGGCAGTCCGTCGCATCTTGCCGAACTGTCGCAGTCGACGCTGCCGCCGATGCTGTTGCTGCTGCTGATGACGGCGGGTGAGCGCGACGGCGTGGAGCCGCTAGGGCGGGCGATCGGCTGCCTGGGCGCGTTGCAGGAGTACATAGCGGCAGGGCGCGCCGGCGGCTGCCCGGAGGCCAGCAAACTGGGCCGCGAGGCGGTAGGCGCGCTCTTCACCGC
>CAXTSD010000036.1:0-10731 GCA_964246775.1 uncultured Acetobacteraceae bacterium
GCACCGCCCCCGCCGCCGCCGGTGCTGCCGCCGAACGACAGCGACGCCGGCAAGGCGAAGAGCGGGCCTTGACCCCATGACCATCGGCACGGCGCGCGCGCCCTCGCGCGCCACGGCGCCGCCGGATCAGCGCCGCTCGGCATTCGGACTGGACGCGCTCAACTTCTTCGTCGCCAACCTGCAGACGGCGTTCGGGCCCTTCGTCTCGGTGTTTCTCACCAGCGAGGCCTGGACGCAGTCCGAGATCGGCTTCGTGCTGTCGATCGGCACCATCGCCTCGATGGCGAGCCAGGTGCCGGCCGGCGCTCTGGTCGACCAGCTCGCCAGCAAGCGGCTCGCCGCCGCCGCGGCGATCATCGCCGTGATCCTCGGCTGCCTGACCACGGCGCTGTTCCCGGCGCGTCTGCCGGTCGCCGCGGCACAGGTGCTGCACGGCTTTGCCAGCTGCATGCTGACCCCGGCGATCGCCGCCATCAGCCTCGCCGCCGCCACCGCCGCTTCGGTCGGGCCGGGCGAGCGCTTCGGACGCAACGCCCGCTACGCCTCGATCGGCAACGGTCTCGCCGCCGGGCTGATGGGCGCGATCGGCTATTCGGTTTCTGGCCGGGCGGTGTTCTTCCTCGCCGCCGTGCTCGCTCTGCCGGGGCTGTGGGCGCTGCACCTGGTCGGCCCGACGCCCGAGACGGCGGCGCTGCACGAGCCGGGCAAGCCGCGCGGCAGCGTCGTCGCCCTGGTCAGCGACCGCCGGCTGATCGCTTTCTCGCTCTGCTGCCTGCTGTTCCACCTCTCCAACGCCGCCATGCTGCCGCTCGCCGCCGGGGTCGCGACGCAGCGCGTCGGGCGCAGCGCCCAGCTCATCATCGCCGCCTGCATCGTCGTGCCGCAGCTCGTCGTCGCCGTGCTGTCGCCGCGCGTCGGGCAGGCCGCCGAGCGCATCGGCCGGCGGCCGGTGCTGATCGCCGGCTTCGCCGCCTTGCCGGTGCGCGGGGTGCTGCTCGCCCTGACCGCCCAGCCCTGGGCGCTGATCGCGATCCAGGTGCTCGACGGTATCTCGGGCGCCACCTTCGGCGTCATGCTGCCGCTGATCGCCGCCGACATCACCAAGGGCAGCGGCCGGTTCAACCTGTGCATGGGGGTGCTTGGCCTGATGATCGGCGCCGGCGCGACGATCAGCACGTCGCTCGGCGGCTGGCTCGCCGACACCGCGCTGCAGACTGCGTTCCTCAGCCTCGCCGCCGCCGGCGCGTTGGCGACGGCGCTGGTGTGGCTCGCGGTGCCTGAAACAAAGTAGGTCTAACGCCCGCCTCATCCACCAAGCCGGCGCGGCGATTGTCGGCTCGGGTTTGGTCGGGCACCTTGCGGACCACGACGTGATGAGGAGCGCGGGATGCTCGAGGATGTCTCACCCGAACAGGCGTTCAAGGCCTTGTCCGAGGATCCGCAGGCGCGGCTGATCGACGTGCGCACGCCGACGGAGTGGCGGCAGATCGGGCTGCCGGATCTGAGCGGCATCGGCGGCGCGCCGGTGCTGCTCGCCTGGCAGGACGAGAGCGGGCGGGTGAACCCGCGTTTCACCGGCGAACTCGCCGCGTCCGGGCTGCGTCCGGAGCAGCCGCTCTACATGCTGTGCCGCAGCGGCGTGCGCTCGATCGCCTCCGGGCAGGCGGCGCTCGAGGCGGGCTATCGCCATGTGTTCAACATAACCGACGGCTTCGAGGGGCCGCCCGACCAGACGCGCCGGCGCGGCCGGCTCGCCGGCGGGCCGGCGGAGGGGCGGCCGTGGGGCAAGGGCGGCTGATGCTCGCCAAGGCGGTCGCGCCCGCCGAGGCCGAGGCGCGCCTCTACGCGGGCTGGGAGCGTTCGGGCGCGTTCGGCGCCGACCCGTCCTCGGCGGCGACGCCGTTCACCGTCATGATCCCGCCGCCGAACGTGACCGGAACGCTGCATATCGGCCACGCCCTGACCTTCACCTTGCAGGACGCGCTGGTGCGGTTCCGCCGCATGCAGGGGCGCGACGCGTTATGGCAGCCGGGCACCGACCATGCCGGGATCGCGACTCAGATGGTGGTCGAGCGGCAGCTTGCCACCGCCCCGACGACGCTCACCCGCCAGCAGATGGGGCGCGAGGCGTTCATCGAGCGGGTCTGGCAGTGGAAGCGGGATAGCGGCGGCACGATCACCCGGCAGTTGCGCCGGCTGGGCGCGTCGCTCGACTGGCCGCGCGAGCGCTTCACCATGGATGACGGGCTGTCCTGCGCAGTGCGCGAGGTGTTCGTGAGCCTCTATCGCGACGGGCTGATCTACCGCGACAGGCGGCTGGTGAACTGGGACGTGACGTTCCAGTCGGCGATCTCTGATCTGGAGGTTGAGAGCCGCGAGCTGCGCGGCGCGCTGTGGCACCTCGTCTATCCTGTCGAGGGCTCGGACGAGACGGTGACGGTGGCGACGACGCGGCCGGAGACGATGCTTGGCGACACCGCGGTCGCGGTGCATCCCGACGACCGGCGCTATGCTCATCTGGTAGGCCGGCGGGTGGTGCTGCCGCTGACCGGGCGCCGCGTCCCGATCATCGCCGACGCCTATTCGGACCCGGAGAAGGGCACCGGCGCGGTCAAGATCACGCCGGCGCACGACTTCAACGATTTCGCCGTCGGTCAGCGTCACGGGCTCGCGATGCCGTCGATCCTCGACCGCGAGGGGCGGGTCAGCCTCGACGAGATCACGCTCGAGGCGGTCGAGGGGGTGGCCGACCCGGCGTTCACCCGCACGCTCGCCGGGCTGTCGCGCGAGGCGGCGCGCGCGGCGGTGGTCGCCGAGATGGAGCGGCTCGGACGCCTCGCCCTCGTCGAGCCGCACAGCCATCAGGTGCCGCACGGCGACCGCTCGGGCAGCGTGATCGAGCCGCGGCTGACGGTGCAGTGGTATTGCAATGCCGAGGCGCTGGCCGGGCCGGCGATCGCCGCCGTGGAGAGCGGGGCGACGCGGTTCGTGCCGCGGCAGTGGGAGAACACCTTCTTCGCCTGGATGCGCACGATCGAGCCGTGGTGCATCTCGCGCCAGCTGTGGTGGGGGCATCGCATCCCGGCCTGGTATGGCCCCGACGGCACGGTGTTCGTCGCCGAGAGCGAGGCTGCCGCAGGGCAGGCGGCGCAAGCGCATTACGGGCGCGAGGCGGCGCTGACGCAGGACGAGGACGTGCTCGACACCTGGTTCAGCTCGGCGTTGTGGCCGTTCTCGACGCTCGGCTGGCCGGACGACACCGCTGAGCTTACGCGCTACTACCCTGGCGACGTGCTGGTCACCGGCTTTGACATCATCTTCTTCTGGGTCGCCAGGATGCTGATGATGGGGCTGCATTTTCGGAAGCAGGTGCCGTTCCGCGAGGTCGTCATCCACGGCCTGGTGCGCGACGAGCGCGGCCAGAAGATGAGCAAGTCGAAGGGCAACGTCATCGATCCGCTGCGGCTGATCCACGCCTACGGCGCCGACGCGCTGCGCTTCGCCGTCTGCGCGCTCACCGGCCCGGGGCGCGACGTGAAGCTCGGCGCCGAGCGGGTCGAGAGCTACCGTTCATTCGTCACCAAGCTGTGGAACGCGGCGCGGTTTTGCGAGATGAACGCGGCGGTCGCAGGCGCCGTGCCCAGCGTGTTCGAGCCGTACGCGGTGCGGACGCCGCTGTGCCGCTGGCTGCTCGATGCGGGCAACGCCGCGCTGGCCGAGGCGACCGCGGCGCTCGACGCGTTCCGCTTCGACGACTACGCGGCGGCCTGCTACCGCTTCACCTGGGGCACGTTCTGCGACTGGTTTCTCGAATTCGCAAAACCGGTCCTCGCGGCCTCCGGCGCGGCAGAGTGGGCGGCATCGGGCGAGGCGCGCCACGGCGGCGTTCGTGCTCGGGATCATCCTGCGGCTGTTGCACCCGGCGATGCCGTTCGTGACCGAGGAGCTGTGGGACAAGCTCGGCTACGGGCAGGAGGGGTCGCTGATCCGGGCGCGCTGGCCGGAGGCGGTCGTCGTCGAGCAGGCCGGGCCGGCGCGGGCCGAACTCGACTGGGTGGTGCGGTTCATCAGCGCCGTGCGCGCCGTGCGTGCGGAGATGAACGTGCCGCCGGCGACGCTCGCGCCGGTGTTCCTGCGTGATGCGGCGCCGACGACCCTGGCGCGCGGCGAGCGCTGGATCGAGCCGATCCGCCGGCTGGCGCGGGTCTCCGAGTTCGGCGCGCTCGGCGATGTACGAGGCGGGGGCGCGTTGCCGGAGGGCGCGGTGCAGGCGGTGCTGGACGAGGCCACGCTGGTGCTGCCGCTGGCCGGGGTGATCGATCTTGCAGCCGAGCGGGCACGCCTCGGGCGCGAGCGCGACAAGGCGCAGGCGGAGGCGGAAAAGGTCGAGCGCAAGCTCGCCAACGCCGAGTTCATCGCCAAGGCCAAGCCCGAGGTGGTGGCGGAGAATCGCGAGCGGCTGGCCGGATTTTCGGCCGAGATCGACAGGCTGGCGGCGGCACTCGGCCGGCTCGGCCCGGCTTGAACGCCGAACGCGTGAGCCGGCGTCGATGAAGCGGGCCTGGCCGCGGCTTGCCGTCGGCTGGGCGAGCGTCGCGGTCGCGCTCGCGGAGCCGCAGCTGTTCGGCTCGGGCAGCGCGGCGTTCCTCGTCGCCTGCTTCGCCTGGCTGTTCGGGGTGATCCTGTGGTCGGCCTTCGGCGTCGTCGACGTCGCGGAGGGCCTGGCCGAGCGACTCGGCGAACCGCTCGGCACGCTGGTGCTGACGCTGTCGATCGTGGTGATCGAGGTCGCCCTGGTGGCGAGCGTGATGGCGGGCGCGACCGATCCGACGCTCGGGCGCGACACCATGTTCGCCGTGCTGATGCTGGTGCTGAACGGGGTCGTCGGGCTCGGCCTGCTGCTCGGCGGCTTGCGCTACCGCGAGCAGGTCTACAACCTGCAGGGTGCGGCGGCCTATCTCGCCGTAATCATACCGCTCAGCGTCGTCACTCTGGTGCTGCCGAGCTTCACCCGCTCGACGCCGGGCGGCACGCTGGCCACCGGGCAGGCGGTGGCGTTCTCGTGCTTCACCCTCGCGCTCTACGCTTGCTTCCTGGTGCTGCAGACCGGACGGCATCGCGGCTTCTTCCAGCTGCCCGGGGCGAGCGAGACGGCAAGCCACGACGCGTCTGCGCACGCGCCGGCGGCATCGCCGTCGCTGCAGGTGGCGCTGCTGGTCGCCTCGGTGGTGCCGATTGTGCTGCTCGCCAAGCAGCTCGCGCACATACTCGATATCGGCATTGCGGCGACGGGCGCGCCGCCGGCGCTGGGCGGGCTGCTGGTCGCGGTCATCGTGTTCACGCCGGAGGGGATCGCGGCGCTGCGCGCGGTCTCGGCCAACCAGCTGCAGCGCGCAGTCAATCTGTGCCTGGGCGCGGCGGCGAGCACCATCGGCCTCACCGTGCCGGCGGTGCTGGCGATCGGCCTCATCACCGGCCAGCCGGTCGAGCTTGGCCTGCCTGCCGCCAGCATGGTGCTGCTGGCGCTGACCCTGGTGCTGAGCACGCTCAGCTTCTCCGGCGCGCGGACGACGATGCTGGAGGGCGCCATGCACTTGATGGTGTTTCTCGTCTACCTGACGCTGATATTCTTTCCATAACCAAAAGGAAGCGGTTCTTTTTCGAGAAAAAGAACCAAAAAGCTTTTATTTGTTAAGCAAAAGTTTTTTGCTACTTTTTTTCAAAAAAGTAGGCCTTGCTTGCTACTCGGCCAACGCCGGTGGAAGCTCCGATTTCGGCTGGCCGCGCGCTGTCGGCGGCGCCGGCACCCAGGGCCGATCGCCGCGCGTTGCCCGGTCGGAGACCACGCGGGCGCCAGCCTTGGTCAGCCAGATCGCCTCGGCGCCGTCGCGCCACACGGTGAAACGATCGACGCGGGGCACGCCCTGGCACACGCCCTGCGCCGGTTCGGCGGCAACCACCAGGGCGACCCCGGCGCAATCGAGGTCAGTCGCCGCGACGTCGCGGACCAGCAGGACATGGCCGATGCGGCAAGCGACGGGCGGGCAGGCAAGGCCGTCGCCGCCAATCCCCGGGTTCGCGGTCTGCGGCAGCGGCGCGGCCGCGCTGCTCGCCCAGTAGTGCTGCCAGGCATCGAGGGTGAACGCGCTCGCGCCAGAGCCGCGTTGCAGCAGCAGCCCGTCCGGCCGGCGCCAGGCGATCAGCCTCGCGTCGCTCGAAACCAGCAGGTCCGGCGGGTGGGCAAGCAGCGGCGACAGCAGGCCGGCGAGCAGCAGCGCGATGCCGCAGAGCCGCAGCCGGCCGCGCCACAGCCCGAGTGACGCGAGGCCGAGCGTGACCAGCGCCAGCCCGAAGCTTGGGATGTGCGGCACGGGCAGGCTCGCCTCCGGCCAGGCGGCGACGGTGCGGGCGATCGCCAGCAGCGCCGCGATGCCCCATCCCATCGGCACCAGGGCAAGCGCCTCGAGATGCAGCGGCATCAGCGCCAGGCTGAGCAGGCCGAGCGGCATCACGAACACGGCGGTGATCGGCACCGCGATCAGGTTCGCCAGCACGAAATACGGCTGCACGGCGCCGAAATGGTAGGCGCCGAACGGCGCCGAGGCGCTGCCGGCGAGCAGGCTGGTGAGCGCCAGCGCCGCCACGTGGTGCCGCGCGCGATGTAGCGGCCGCCCGTCGCCGCGCAGCCGGGTGAGCGCCGGCCGCAGCGCCTCGTAGCCGGCGATCAAGGCCAGCACGGCGGAAAAGCTCATCTGGAAGCTGACGCCGTTGATCGCGTTTGGCGAGATCGCCAGCAGCACGACCGCCGCCAAAGCGAGGCCGCGCAGCGACAGCGCCCGGCGCCCGGCGATCAGCCCGGCGGTGACCAGGCAGGCCATGGCGAAGGACCGCAGGATCGGCAGGTGCGCGCCGGTCAGCAGCAGATAGAGCCCGCCCGTCGCGAGTGCCGCGAGTGCGGCGATCTGGCGCACCGGCCAGTGCAGCGCGATGCGCTCGGAACGGACGAGGACGAAGCGGGTGCCTCCCAGCACGAGGCCGATGACGATGCCGAGATGCAAGCCGGCGATCGCGATCAGATGGGCGAGGCCGGCGTTGCGGAACGCCGCCCGGTCGCCGGCCGGGATGGCGGCGGTCTGCCCGGTGAGCAGGGTCGCCGCGATGCCGGCCTGGTCGGCGGGCAACGCGGCGAGGACGCGCTGCGCGACGCCGTCCCGCACCGACTGCCACCAGCCGGCGAGCCCGTCGCTCGCAGCGTCGGCCGGATCGAGCACCGACACCTTGCCAAGCGCGAAGCCGCCGCCGCCGAGGCCGGAGAAGAAGTCGTCGCGCTGCAGGTCCCAGGCACCTGGATAGGCGGGCGGCGCCGGCGCCCGCATCAGCGCCCGGACGCGCACCGCCTGTCCGGTCGAAACCGCGGTATCGTCAGTGCCGCGCAGCCGCAGGTGTAGCGCCCGCGGCAGTGTCGGCCCGCCGTCCAGGCTGGGCGAGACAAGGGTGAGCCGTCGTCCGCCCGGCCCGGCTTCGACCCCGCGCACGACGCCGGCAACCACGGTTGCCCGGCGCGGCAAGGTGAGCAGGGGCGGCGCCCGCCAGGTCGCAAACGACGCAGAAGCAAACCCTAAGCCCATCATCAGCAGAAGCAGCCCGGCGATGCGGGCGACCGGGTGACGGCGCAGCGACAGCGCGACCGCGAGACCGACGGCGGCAATCGCCGGCCCGCACCAGCCCGACGGCTCGCGCAACAGCGCGAAGTAGCCGAGCGTGCCGACGCCCATCGCCATCGGCAGCCACAGCACGAGCCGGCCCTGCTGCTCGGCGAGCAGGCCGGCGAGGCGGAGCGACGCCGGTCGAGCGCCGGCCCCCGGCAACCCGCGCGCAGGCAGCGCGTCGCGCCTCACATTGAGCTGTCTGGCCGCCACGCTGTCCACAACCGCAGGTTACAGAAGCTTGCCTGCCCAGGCTACCGCCATCATGCTCGGCTGCGTTCAGGCTGATTTCCACTCCGAGCGGTACTGTTCTAGATCGCCCGTCATGACCGTCCGCACCCGCTTTGCCCCGAGCCCGACCGGCCTGCTGCATGTCGGTGGCGCCCGAACCGCGCTGTTCAATTATCTGTTCGCCCGCCATCACGGCGGCGCGTTCCTGCTCCGCATCGAGGATACCGACCGCGAACGCAGCACGGACGCGGCGGTCGAGGTGATACGCGACGGCCTTGCCTGGCTTGCCCTCACCCCGGACGAGCCGCCGGTGCTGCAGTCGAGCCGGGCCGCCCGCCATCGGCAGGTCGCCGAGGCACTGCTCGCCGCCGGCCGCGCCTATCGCTGCTACTGCTCGCCGACGGAGCTCGCCGAGATGCGCGAGCGCGCCCGCGCCGAAGGGCGGCCGCCGCGCTATGACGGGCGCTGGCGCGACCGCGACCCGGGCGAGGCGCCGCCCGGCGTCGCACCGGTGATCCGCCTCCGCGCGCCGCGCGATGGCGAGACGGTGGTCGAGGATCTCGTGCAGGGGACGGTCCGCGTCGGCAATGCCGAGCTCGACGACATGATCATCCTGCGCAGCGACGGCAGCCCGACCTATCTGCACGCCGTCGTCGTCGACGATCACGACATGCGGATCAGCCACGTGATACGCGGCGACGACCACCTGACCAACACCTTCCGCCAGGTGCAGATCTTTGCCGCGCTGGGCTGGCCTCATCCGGCCTATGCGCACATCCCGCTGATCCACGGCGCCGACGGTGCGAAACTCTCGAAGCGCCACGGCGCCGTCAGCGTGCTCGAGTTCCGCGACCAGGGTTTTCTGCCCGAAGCGCTGTGCAACTACCTGCTCCGCCTCGGCTGGGGCCACGGCGACGCCGAGATACTGGATCGCGACGAGGCGGTCGCGCTGTTCGATCTGCCCGGCGTCGGCCGCGCGGCGAGCCGGATGGACTACGCGAAGCTCACCCATCTGAACGGCGTCTGGCTCCGGCGCGAGAATGACCGACGCCTCGCCGAGGCAGTGGTCGCGCGGCTCGCCGGCCGCGACGGGCTGCTGCTCGACACCGCCGCCGAGGCGCGCATCCTGACCCTGATGCCCGGCCTCAAGGAGCGCGCGAAGACGCTGGTCGAGCTTGCCGACGGCGCCGCCTTTCTCGCGAGAAGGCTGCCTCTCGCCTATGACGCGAAGGCGTCGGCCCTGCTCGCCGGGGCGGCACCGCTGCTCGAGGCCGTCGCCGACGCGCTCGCCGGCACCGACTTCTCCGAAAGCGCGATCGATGCGGCGCTGCGCCAGACCGCGTCAGGGCTTGGCCGCAAGCTCGGCGAGGTTGCCCAGCCGGTGCGCGCGGCGCTGACCGGGACCATCACGAGCCCTGGCATCGACGCCACCATCGCCGCCCTCGGCCGCGACGAGACGCTGGGCAGGCTCGCCGCCGCGCGCCATGCCGCTCGCGTCGCCACGGCAACAGCATGAGCCCGCCCGCCGACGTCGAGCCCGCCGCGCCCACCGCGGGCAATCGTCCGCCGGGCGCCACTCATCGCCCGCAGCTGCGGGCGCAGGACCGCGCGCCGGTGCCGGCGCATGAGCGGCTGCGCCCCCTGCTGGCGCTCGCGGGGCGGTATCCGCCGCAGATAGCCCGCCTGCTCGCTCTCGCCGAAAGCTACGTGCTGCTCAACCGCTCGGGCAAGACGCAGCGCGACACGCTGCGCGCCCGCACCCTGATCAACCTGTTCTTCGAGGACAGCACCCGCACCCGCACCAGCTTCGAGCTCGCCGGCAAGCGCCTCGGTGCCGACGTGATCAACATGTCGGTCGCCACCTCGAGCGTGAACAAGGGCGAAACGCTGCTCGACACCGCAGGCACGCTGAACGCCATGCGGTGCGACCTGCTGGTGGTCCGCCACGGCCAGTCCGGCGCGCCGGCGCTGCTCGCGCAGAAGGTCGAGGCGGCGGTGATCAATGCCGGCGACGGCACCCACGAGCACCCGACGCAGGCGCTGCTCGACGCGCTCACCATACGCCGGCGCCGCGGCCGTCTCGCCGGCCTCACCGTCGCAATCTGCGGCGACGTGCTGAACAGCCGGGTCGCGCGCTCCAACATCCACCTGCTGACCTGCATGGGCAGCCGGGTGCGCGTCGTCGGGCCGCCGACGCTGATCCCGGCCGAGGTCGAGACGCTCGGCGTCGAGGTGTTCCACGACATGCGTCGGGGACTCGCCGAGGCCGACATCGTGATGATGCTGCGGCTGCAGCGCGAGCGCGCCGCCGGCGGCCTGGTGCCGAGCGCGCGCGAGTATTTCCGCCTGTACGGCCTGGATGCGGAAAAGCTCGCCTATGCGAAACCCGAGGCGCTGGTGATGCACCCCGGACCGATGAACCGCGGCGTCGAGATCGACAGCGCCGTCGCCGACGACCCCGAACGCAGCGTCATACGCGAGCAGGTCGAGATGGGCGTCGCCGTGCGCATGGCGGTGCTGGAGACGTTGTCGCGGGATAACCCGCGCGATGTCTGATCGCGATAACCCGCGCGATGTCTGATCGCGATCCGCGCGATGTCTGACGGCATGGTGCTGTTCGAGCGCGCCCGCCTGCTCGACCCAGGCTGCGGCCTCGACGCGCCCGGCAGCCTGCTCGTCGGTGCCGGTCAGATACTCGATCGCGGCGCCTCGCTCGGCCGCCCGGACGGCGCGCTCGTGGTCGATTGCGACGGCGCGGTGCTCTGCCCGGGCCTGATCGACATGCGCGCGCAAC
>CAXTSD010000036.1:10800-11899 GCA_964246775.1 uncultured Acetobacteraceae bacterium
CCGCTCGCGGCGCTGCCGGACAGCCGGCCGGCGATCGACGATCCGGCGCTGGTCGGCCTGTTGCGCGCGCGCGGCGAGGCGACCGGCTCGCTGACCATCCTGCCGTACGGCGCCGTCACCCGCGGCTGCGCCGGCGAGGAGATGGCGGAGCTCGGCCTGCTGCGCGAAGCCGGCGCCATCGCCTTCACCGACGGCGCGCGCGCCGTCGCCAACAGCCGCATGATGATGCGCGCGCTGTCTTACGCCAGCGGCTTTGGCGCCACTATCGTGCAGCACCCCGAGGACCCCGCGCTCGCCGAGGGCGGCTGCGCCACCCAGGGCGGGCTGGCGACGCGGCTTGGTCTGCCCGCCATCCCCGCCGTGGCCGAGGCGATCCTGGTTGCCCGCGACATCCGCCTCGCCCGGCTGACCGGCGGGCGCGTCCACTTTGCCCACATCTCCACCGCCGAAGCCATCACGCTGATCCGGCGCGCCAAGGCCGCGGGCCTGCACGTCAGCTGCGACACCGCGCCGCCGTATTTCGACCTCAACGAGACGGCGATCGGCGACTATCGCACCTATGCAAAACTGTCGCCGCCGCTGCGCCCGGAGGCCGACCGCCTCGCCATCTGCGCCGCACTCGCCGACGGCACGATCGACGCCGTCGCCTCCGACCACCAGCCGCGCGACGCCGAGGACAAGCGCTTCCCGTTCGCCGAAGCGGCGCCAGGCGGCACCGGGCTCGCCACACTGCTCGGCGTCACCCTTGCCCAGGTGCACGGCAACGCCCTGCCGCTCGCCCGCGCCGTCGAGCTGCTGACCGCCGGCCCGGCACGCCTGCTCGGCCTGTCCACCGGCAGGCTGGCGAAAGGGCAGGCCGCCGATCTCTGCCTGTTCCACCCCGAACGCGCCTGGCAAGTCGTCGCCGGCAAGCTGCCGGGCAAGGCGCAGAACACGCCGTTCGACGGCCGGGCGCTGGAAGGCAAGGTGCTCGGAACCTGGAAGGCGGGGCGTCGGGTGTTCGGGTGAAGAGGAAGGCAAGGGGCTGTCTGCCCCTTGACCCCGATTAAAGGCGGAGCCTTTAAAATGGCTTTGTTCGCGTTTGGTGTTGTACGACGCG
>CAXTSD010000037.1:0-11878 GCA_964246775.1 uncultured Acetobacteraceae bacterium
CCCGCCGGCGCGGGCTGCCTCGCCACGGCGGCACCGCCCGGCTCGGCGCGCGGCCAGGCGAGCCTCAGGCGCAGCGAGCCGGCGGCGGCAGCCGCGGTGCCGCCGGGGCCGCTCAAGATCGTTCTCGAATACAACAGCCGCATCGATTTCGGGCGCTCGGTGGTCAAGCTCAGCGCTCCGGACGCGACAAGCACGACGCTTGCGCTTGATCGGCAAGCCGCCAACGTGGCGCTGGCAAACGCAGACCCGAAGGTTCCCGGCGCCTACACCATTCGCTGGCAGGTGTTGGCGACGGATGGGCACATCACGCGCGGCATCGTGCCGTTCGTCGTGACCACAGCGCCCAGCGCACCTGATCCAGCCGGTAAATAGGCTTGGTCTTTCTCGTCGACATCTTCGGTTATCTCAGCATCATCCTGCACGGGCTTGTGCTGGTCAGCCAGTCGATGGCGCTGGGCGGCATCCTGTTCCTCGTCTTCCTGGCCCGGCCGCTTGCAGGCGTCATCCCGGCCGACGAGCGGCTGATCCCGCGCACGACGCGGCTCGCCGGCTGGAGCGCCGCCGGCCTCGCGCTCTGCGAGGCGGCGAACGTCGCGCTGCAGACGGCCGTCATCGTCGCCACCGTCTCGCTGTCGACGCTCGACGTGTTGTCGGCAAATTTCGCGATTGCCGGCATGGTGAAGATTGTGGCGGCGCTGCTGATGGCCGGGCTGCTGCTGCAGCGCGGTCGCACGCCGACGGCGCTGCTGCTCGGTCTCGTGGTCGTCGAGCTGCTGGCCGCGGTGGCGACGACCCATGCGGCGGCGCGGATGACCGATAACGGCATATTGCTGGCCGCCGAGGGGCTGCATCAGCTTGGCGCGGCGATCTGGATCGGCGGCATTCCCTGCTTCGTGCTTGCCCTCGCTCGTGCGGTGACGCCGGGCGACTGGCGGGCGATCGGCGGCCGCTTCTCGCGCATGTCGATGCTCGGCGTCGCCTGCCTGCTGATCTCAGGCGTCACGATGTCGTTATACTATGTAGGGTCCTGGCAGGGCGTTTACGGCACCGCCTACGGCGTGATGGTGACCGCCAAGGTTTCTCTGTTTCTGATGCTGCTGGCGCTTGGCTTCGGCAACTTCCTGGTGACCGAGCGGCTGCGCTCGCAGGCGGATGCGCCGGTGCTGCGTCTGCGCCGGTTCGCCGAGATCGAGATCGGCATCGGCATCACGGTGCTGTTCACCGCCGCCTCGCTGACCTCCGTTCCCCCGGCCGTCGACCTCACGCAGGACCGCGCGACCTGGGCCGAGGTGGTCGAGCGCGATCTCACCCCCAGGATGCCGACCCTACGCTCCCCCGACTACGACAAGCTGGGGATCCCGGCCCTGCAGGCGCAACTCGATCAGGAGGCGGCGGCGCGCAGGAGCAAACCCTTGCCGGCCTTCATCGAGGGTGCGGGCGAGCTGCCGCCGCGCAATGCCGATGACATCGCCTGGTCCGAATACAACCATCACTGGTCCGGCATCTTCGTCCTGCTGATCGGCGTGTTCGCGCTGTTGAACGCGCTTGGCCAGCGCTGGGCAAGGCACTGGCCGTTGCTGTTCTTCGCCCTGGCCGGCTTCCTGTTCCTGCGCTCGGATCCCGAGGTCTGGCCGCTCGGCGACATCGGCTTCTTCACCAGCCTGCGCGATGTCGAGGTGGTGCAGCATCGCATGTTCGTGGTTCTGCTGGCGGCCTTTGGCTGGTTCGAGTGGCGGGTGCGAACCGGGCGGGACCGTCGGCCACGGGCAGCACTGGTGTTTCCTCTGCTGACGGCGCTCGGCAGCGGCCTGTTGCTCACCCATTCGCACCAGATCGCGAACGTGAAGGACGCGTTGCTCATCGAGATCACCCACACGCCGCTGGCGCTGACCGGCGTCACCGCGGCCTGGGCACGCTGGCTTGAGCTGCGGCTGTCGGGCCGGGTGGCGCGGGTCGCCGGCTACGTATGGCCGGTCTGCTTCATCGTCATCGCGGTCCTGCTGTTTTTCTACCGCGAGGCGTAGGCCGCGTCACCGCCGCCCGAGCGCGAAGCGGATGGTGGCTTCGAGATGCCCGCCGGGCGGCAGGGCGACGGTGCCGTTCTCGGCCAGCTCGGGATGATTGACGGCATCGGTCATGTTGCTGACCGGCTCGATGCCGAAGTAGTCGCGGTTCTCCGGCGTGTAGAGCACGAGGTGGCGCAGCGATGGTGGGGCGAAGATGGTGAGCGTCTCGGCACGCTCGGGCCAGCCGATCTGGACGGTGCCGTCCCAGCCGGCATAGCAGTCATCGATTTTCGGCCCGGCGATCGGCCGCGCTGTCCGGTAGTCCCAATGGCCGTCGACGGGCAGCAGCGCCTCCGGCAAGGCATTGGCACCGCTTTTCCAGACTGCCTCGGCGCCGAACTGCAGCGTCGTTCCGGGCTCGCGCGCGACATAGGGGTGCAAGCCAAGTGCGGCGGGCATGCCGACATCGCCCGTGTTGGTGAGACCGATCGTGATCTCGAGTGAAGTCCCGTCGAGGCGGAATAGCTGCCGTGCGCAGTAGCTGAACGGCCACTCGGAGGCCGGATCGTCGGGCGGAGCGTGCGTGAGGCTCAGCCGAGCCTCATGCGCAGTCGCCGCATCCACCGTCCAGGGCCGCATCCAGCCATTGCCGTGGATCGTGTGCGGCTCGTCGTCAAAATTGCGCCCAAGCTGGTGCGGCGTGCCGTCCCAGGTGAAGCGGCCATAGCCGACGCGGTTGGAGAACGGCACCAGAGGATAGGCCGCCATGGCGTGATCCGCCTGCGCCAGCAGGTTCGGGTCGGTAACCGGGCGAAAGATCGCGCGGCCGTCGTGAGTGAAGGACGCGATCGCGCCGCCTGTCTCGGGGGCGAGCGTAACCGTCAGTGCGCCGGCGGTAAGCGTGACCATGACAGTTGCTTCCTATCCAGGACGACGGGTGCGCAGCGCGGCCGCGAGCGTTCCCTCGTCGAGCAGTTCGAGCGCGCCGCCGATCGGCACACCCTGGCCAACGCGGGTGATGGTCACGCGAAGCCCGGCGAGGCGTTCCGTCAGCCAATGCGCCGTCGTCGCACCCTCGATCGTCGCCGACAGCGCGAGGATCACCTCATCGACCCCGCCGCGGCTGAGGCGCGCGACAAGCGGCGCAATCGCGAGGTCATCGGGCCCGACGCCAGCGAGCGCCGAAAGCGTGCCGCCGAGCACCTGGTAGACGCCGCGATGCACGCGCGCGCGCTCCAGCGCCCAGAGATCGGCGACACTCTCGACGACGCAGACGATGGTCTGATCACGGTCGGTGTCGCTGCAAATCCGGCACGGTGAGACGCTGTCGAGATTGCCGCAGGTCTCGCAGGTCTGCACGGCCCGAGCGGCGGCGTTGAGGGCAGCCGCAAGCGGCACCATGCGCGATTGTGGCTGTTGCAACAGTCGCAGCGCCGCACGCCTGGCGCTGCGTGGCCCGAAGCCGGGAAGCGCCGATAGCAAGCTGATGAGGTGCTCGACCTCAGGGCCGCCCATGCTCAGTCGATCCCGGAGGTGTGATGGCCGCGCCTAGAACGGCAGCTTCAGTCCACCTGGCAGCTCCATGCCGCCGGTTGCCTTCTGCATCTCGTCCGCGGTCACCGCCTCTACCTTGTGCTTGGCGTCGGCATGGGCCGCGACCACCAGGTCCTCGAGTATCTCCATCTCGGCCGGATCAGCGAGCTTGGGATCGACACGCAGGCGTTTCAACTCGCCTTTGCCGGTCAGCACGACGGTGACCATGCCGGCGCCAGCCATGCCTTCGACCTCAAGCGTCTCGAGCCTGGTCTGCATCTCCTGCATCTTGGCCTGCATTTGCGAGGCCTGCTTCATCAAGCCGGCTATGTTCTTCATAGGTCAATCTCCAGCAATTCGGCGAACTCGGCATCGGCTGGCGCAAACTCCGGCAGGATCGACTCTGCGTCGATATCGGGCGCCGCCGGCGGCACCTGCAGCCCTTCAACAGGGTCGATGCTGCGGATAACCGCGCCCGGAAAGGCCTCGAGAACGGCGCGCACCAGCGGATGATCGGTCGCGCTGTCCCGCCTGGCCGTGGCGAGAGCCGCGTCCTGGGCGGCGAGCGTGGGCTCGCCGGCGGCGGCGGACACCGCGATCGTCCAGCGTGTTCCGGTCGCGGCGAGCAGCAGCGCACCGAGTCGGGTAGCCAGATCGCGCGGCGCCGCCGGCTCGGGCCTGATCTCGATGACCGGCGGGGCGAACCGCACCAGATGCACCGAGTGCTGCAGATGACCGCTGAGCAACGGCTCGCGTTCGGCGGCGGCCAGGGCGGCTACCTCGCGCAAGTTGCTCGGCATCGACACCAGTGGCATCGCCGCCTCGCTGGCCTGCTGCACGGCAAGCGACGAGGCGCGTGTTGCGCGGGCGACCGGAGACGGCAACGGACGAGGCGAGGCGGCGGTCGCGCCCGACCGCGCCGCGCTGTCGCGCTTCAGCTCACGGATGAGTTCCGCCGGTGCCGGCAGGTCGGCAAGGTGGCAGAGGCGGATCAGCACCATTTCGGCAGCGGCGCGACGGTCTGGCGCCGCCTCCACCTCGGCGATGCCCTTGAGCAGTGTCTGCCACAACCGGGCGAGGGTCGGGATTGATAGCTGGTCGGCAAGTGCTGCGCCGCGTGTGCGCTCGAGTTCGGGCAGGTCGCTGCCGAAGCGCAGGGCAGGCACGGAGCGCAGCCTGGTCAGCATGTGCGACAACTCGAGCAGGTCGCCGAGCAGCAGGCCGAGATCCGCACCGCGTTCGTGCGCCCGATCCGTAATGGCGAGCACCTCGGCGGCGGCCCCGGCGACAACCGCTTCCATCAGCTCGAACACAATCGCGCGGTCAGCCAGGCCCAGCATGTCGGCAACCAGTTCGGCGCTGATTTCGGGCGTGTTCCCGGCCGGCGTCTCGCTGCCGCCGGTAACGACAGCGCCCCCGCCCGCGCCCCGCGCAATCGCCTGATCGAGCAGCGACAAACCATCCCGCACCGAGCCGTCGGCTGCCCTCGCGATCATGTCAAGCGCCTCGCCGGAGGCGGACACGCCCTCCAGCCCGGCAATCCTGGCGAAGCGGGTGGCCAGTTCGCCGACCGAAACGCGTCGCAGGTCAAAGCGCTGGCAACGCGACAGCACGGTCACCGGCACCTTGCGCCACTCGGTCGTCGCGAAGATGAACTTCACGTGCCCTGGCGGCTCCTCGAGCGTCTTGAGAAGCGCGTTGAAGGCGTTACGCGACAGCATGTGGACCTCGTCCACGATGAATACCTTGGTGCGCGCCTGCATGGGGCGGAACCGTGCCGCCTCGATGATCTCGCGCACGTCGTCGACGCCGGTCCGCGACGCGGCGTCCATCTCCACGACGTCAGGATGCCGGTCGGCCAGAATGGCGCGGCAGTTAGGGCAGACGCCGCATGGCTCGGCGGTCGGACCGCCGGTGCCATCCGGCCCGGTGCAGTTCAGCGCCCGAGCGACGATGCGTGCGGTGGTTGTCTTGCCGACGCCGCGCACGCCGGTGAGCATGAAGGCGTGAGCGATGCGGTCGATGGCAAAGGCGTTGCGCAGGGTGCGCACCATCGCCTCCTGACCGATCAGGTCGGAGAAATCGGTCGGACGATATTTCCTGGCGAGCACACGATAGGCGCTGGTCCCGGACTGTGCCCAAGGTGCGGCCTGCTCTGGCATCGCGTCATCGCCGAAGAGGCCTGACATCGTCTCCGGCCGCTCCCCTCGATTATGGCGCGCCTGCGGCCGTGCGGTGGGAGGCCGGCAAGCGACCCATACGGAAACCCGCTGCGGCTGCTTCCTTCCGGACCTGACCGGGTTGGCAGGGCGCATGTCCACCGCCGACCTCCCGGCCTGAGCTTACCACGGCACGCCGGGGGGGCGGCAAGCCCCGCCGGGAACTGCGCGCATGCTGGTTGCCGTGAGCGGCGGCAACGTGCCATCTCCTGACGGATGCCAATTCGCCCTGCCCGTCGCCCGAACGTGTACACCGGCAGCCCGCTCGACCGTGTCGACAGCTTGCGCAACGACGCGACCTGGGTGTCCGAGCGGCTCGCCGACCCGGACAGCCGGTTCCTGCCGGTCTGGCGGGGTCGCAATCTGGTCGGGGCGCAAGGCGCAGTCGCGCTGAGCGGAGACGAGATCAAGGTGCGCTACCCGGACGCTCCCTGGCTCCTGCTTGGCCGGCGCGATGGCCAGGCGGTGTTTGCTGTCGATCTGTCGGCGTTTGACGAGCCGCTCGATGGCTTGCCGGCCGGCGCCGCCTTCGAAGACCTGCGTCGCTGCGGCCCCACCCTGGCGGCCACGGATCTGTCGCTGCTCGCGCATGCCCGCGCGCTGGTGTTCTGGCGCCAGCGGAGCGGCTACTGTCCAATCTGCGGCGCGACGACCGAGCCGCTCCGGGCCGGGCTCGTCGTCGGCTGCACCGGGTGCGGAAGCCACCATTTCCCGCGCACCGATCCGGCGGTGATCATGGCGGTGACGTCTGGCGGGCGCATCCTGCTCGCCCGCTCCGCCCGCTGGGCAAGCACGAACGTGGTTTCAACGCTGGCCGGCTTCGTCGAGCCAGGCGAGAGCCTGGAGGAAGCGGTCGCCCGCGAGGTGGAGGAGGAGGTGGGCCTGCACGTGCAGGACGTCGTCTATCACTCGAGCCAGCCCTGGCCTTTCCCGGCCTCGATCATGCTGGGCTTTTATGCGACCGCGACGGACGAGGCGATCCGCATCGATCAGACCGAAATCGTGGAGGCGCGCTGGTTCGATCGGGCGAGCCTCGCCGATCCCGAGGGACACGGCGTCTCGCTGCCGCCGCCAGACAGCATTGCGCGTCGGTTGATCGAGGACTGGATGGAGGCATGAAGCTCCTGCTCGACGCAGAGCCGCAAATCAGACGCCTGACGCTTTGATCCTGTCGCGGAAGCTGGCGCGCGGATAAACGCCGAGGACGCGGATCTCGCGCGAGAAGAACGACAGCTCCTCCATCGCCAGACGCAGCGCCGGTTGCTCGGGGTGACCCTCGACGTCGCACAGGAACTGCGTGGCGGTGAACTCGCCCTCGATCATGTAGCTTTCCAGCTTGGTCATGTTGATCCCGTTGGTCGCGAAGCCGCCGAGCGCCTTGTAGAGCGCGGCCGGCACGTTGCGGACACGAAAGATGAACGTCGTCATCAGGGCGTCAGCGTCGAGTTGAGGGATCTCGGAGCGGCGAGCGGCGACGTAAAAGCGCGTCGTGTTGTGAAACGCGTCCTCCAGGTTGCGCTGCAGGATTTGCAGCCCATAGATTTCGGCCGCGAGCGAGGACGCGACCGCGGCTTCCGCGTCGTTGCGCCACTCCGCCACCAGACGCGCCGCGCCCGCGGTGTCGGCGGCGATGACCGGGGTGATGCCGAGCTGGCGCAGGCTCTGCCGCACCTGGCCAAGTGCCACGGCATGGGAGTGCGCGCGCCGCACGGTGGCGAGGCTGGCGCCGGGCGCTGCGAGCAGGCAGTGTTCGATCCGTTCGAAGTGTTCGCCGATGATGAACAGGCCGCTGCCTGGCAGCAAGGCATGGATGTCGGGCACCCGTCCGGCAAGCGTGTTCTCGCAAGGCAGCATGGCGAGAGAGGCGGCGCCGCAAAGCACCGCCTCGATCGCCGCTTCGAAGGTGTCGCAGGCCAGGGTCAGCGCATCAGGGTAGCGCGCCCGACAGGCGAGGTCCGAGAACGCACCGGGCGCACCTTGAAACGCGATCCGGGCCGGCGGGGCGGTCACTGAGAGGCACCGAATGCCTGGCGAGCGCGTGCCAGGTCGTCCGACGTGTCGACGCCAAAGGGAGCCTTGGACACCAGCGCGCAGCCATAGCGCATGCCGGCCTCGAGCGCCCGAAGCTGCTCGAGCGACTCGCGCCGCTCAAGTGCGGAAGCGGGGAGGCCGACGAATCGGCCAAGCGCTATACGATGATAGGCGTAGAGCCCGATGTGATGGAACAGCGGGCCGTCGCCCCAGGGGATCGCCGCGCGCGAGAAATATAGCGCCGGCGCGATCGGCCGGTCCGGTCCGAGGCCCGCCGCCACCTTGACGACCGAAGCTGCCGCGGCCTCCTCGGCGGAGAGGATAGGCGCCGCCAATGTCGCGATGTCGAAGCCGGGCTCGTCGAGCACGGCGAGGACCGCGTTGAGATAGGTGGCGGGCAGGGTCGGAAGGTCACCCTGCAAGTTGATGACGACATCAAAAGCCCGAGCCGGATCAACCTGCTCGAGCGCTGCCTGAACGCGGTCCGAGCCGGAAGGCAGTCGAGGATCGGTCAGCACCGCTCGGCCACCCGCCTGCTGCACGGTCGCCGCAACCTCCATCTCGGCGCAGGCGACAAGGACCGGACCTATCCCGGCCGCGCGTGCGACATCGAGCACTCGCACGATCATCGGCTTGCCGGCGATGTCAGCGAGCGGCTTGCCTGGCAGCCGCGTGGAGTTCATGCGGGCTGGGATGACGACGATCGGGTTCACGGAGCGGCTTCAAGCTCCAGAAGACGTGCAGGGACGGCCGGGTTGTGAGGCCGGCGCCGTGTGCCTAAACTGCTTCAGATCATAGGTGGGTCGGTGGCTAGGCGCAACGAGGCGTCCACCGCTGCCCCTGCCGCAATATCGAGGTAGTCGGCGCGTCAATGGACAGTCTGGAATCCAACAAGGTGTACGCCGCGGTGCTGACGGCAGGCATCATGTTCAGTGTCGCCGGGATCCTCGGCGGCGTGCTCGTGCATCCGCATCACCTTGAGAAGACGGTGCTGAAGATCGAGGGCGCCGCCGAGACGGCCGGAGCCGCGCCGGAAGCGCCGAAGCCAATTGCCCCGATCGGCGTGCTGCTCGCCAAGGCGGATGCGTCCGCAGGGCAAGCCGACACCAGGAAATACTGCGTCTCCTGTCACAATTTCAACGAGGGCGGGGCCGCCAAGGTCGGCCCGGACCTCTACGGCGTCGTCGGGCGAGACGTCGCGAGTGCGGCGGGGTTTGACTACTCGAGCGCGCTCAAGAAGCATTCGGGGCCGTGGACGTTCGCCGAACTCAACGTCTGGCTATACAGCCCGCGCGGATATGCGCCAGGCACCAAGATGTCGTTCGCCGGCATCGAGAACGACAAGGCGCGTGGCGACGTGATTTCGTATCTGCGGACGCTCTCGGCCAAGCCGGAGCCATTGCCGCCGGTCGAGGCGGCCCCGGCGCCGGCGCCGGCTGGTGCTTCCGGAAAGGCCGGTTCGGCCGATGCGTCGAAGGCCGGCGGCGCCGGCGGCGTCGGTGCGGGCCAGCAGATGAACCAGCCCAGCGCCAACCAGAACCAGCCGCTTGCCCAGCAATCCGAAAGCGAGCAACCGCCTCAGGCGCACCCCGCCGGCGCGAGCGACTCCCCCGCTGGTGCTCAAGGCAAGCCGACCAACGTTCCCTCGCCCACAGAGGCGGGCAAGAGCTCTGCGAACGCGACGACTCTGCAGCGTTAACGATGGGCGACGCAGCGGCGCTGCTCGCGGCCGCCGAGCTTGCGGCCGATGTCGCAGGCGCCATCCTGCGTCGCGCCTTCAGGTCAGGCCAGCCGGCTGATCTGAAAAGCGACTCGAGTCCGGTCACGGTAGCCGACCGCAGCACTGAGCTGGCCATGCGCGCACTGCTTGGGCAGCTCTACCCCGAGCACGGCATCACCGGAGAGGAGTTCGGCACCGAACGCGGCGAGGCGCGGTGGCGCTGGGTGCTCGATCCGATCGACGGCACCCGCGCCTTCATCACCGGCCGGCCCACCTTCGGCACCTTGATCGGGCTGCTGGACGGCGACGTGCCGATCCTTGGCATCATCGATCAGCCGATCAGCGGCGAGCGATGGATCGGCATGGCCGGCGAGCCGACGCGGTTTCGCGGCAGTTATGGCGGCGTCGTCGGCGTCCGTGCCTGTCCGCACCTGATGTCGGCCGAGCTCTCCTGCACCACGCCCGACATGATGATCGATCCGCCGCGGCCGAGCTGGCAGCGGCTTGCCGGCGCCGTCCGGCGCGTATCTTGGGGCGGTGATTGCTACGCGTATGGCCTGCTGGCTCTCGGTCAGATCGACGTCGTGGCCGAGGCGCAGTTGAAGTTGTGGGATTGGGTCCCTTTGCTGCCCATCATCGAGGGTGCTGGCGGCCGGCTGACCGGCTGGCGTGGCGAGCGGTTGCTGCCCGGGAATGACGGTGCGGTGCTGGCCGTGGGAGACCCCGGGCTGTTGGATCAGGCGGTCGCATGCCTCCGCTGAGTGCGGCAGGGAGCCGCCTCCAGCGCTGCCCCGCGGGTTGACAGGGTGGCGCCGCGCACCACCCCGAGTTCGCCAGCGGGCGCCCCCAAGACGGTCAGGAAGCCGCCGGACGAAGCTTCGCTGCGCGAGGCGGCGCTGACGCATCTGGGTCGCTACGCGACGTCCGAAGCCGGGCTGCTACGTGTGCTTGACCGCCGGATAGAGCGTTGGGCGAGGGAGCAGGCGGGCGATGCCGGCGAGACTACCGCGTCTGTGGTAAGCGCGGCGCAGCGCTCGGCCCGCAAGCTCGTGCAGTCGCTTGTCGCCGCGGGCGCGATAAACGACGCCGCGTTCGCAACCCAGCGTGCCGGCAGCCTGGCGCGGTCCGGACGGTCGCGGCGTGCCGTCGATGCTCATCTGCGGGCTCGTGGCGTTGATCCGAGCCTGATTGCGGACGACGTGCCCGAACTGCAGGGCGAGGAGCTGCCCGCCGCATTGATCTACGCTCGCCGCCGCCACCTCGGCGCGTTCCGGGCCGACGAGGGCGGTGACGATGTGCAGCGGCGCGATCTTGCGGCACTTGCCAGGGCCGGGTTTGCCGCCGCCATCGCCTGGCGTGCCCTGCGCACTGAGCGCGAGGAGGCGCTCGACATCATCGCCAGATTCAGACGTGGCGAGCCGATGTTGTAACCTCGGCCACGCCGCGCCACCTTCCTGTCAGCACGTGCGCCTAATCAGCACGTTGGCTTCGTCCTGTGGACGACGTATCGCTCGCGCACTAGCGCTGGCCGTTGGCGGAGGAAGACATGGGTAGTTTTAGCATCTGGCACTGGCTGATCGTGTTGTTGGTGGTGATGCTGCTGTTCGGCAGCAACAAGGTCAGCCACCTGATGGGTGACTTCGCCAAAGGCATCAAGGCCTTCAAGAAGAACATGGCTGAGGACGAAGACGCCAGCATGCAAGCGTCGGCACGCACGCCCGGTTCAATTGCGGCGCCGGGCGTGGTCCCGCCGACCGAGACGGTCGCACCCGCGAAGGCGGAGGTTCACGCGTCACCACGGGTCTAAGCTTATGGACGTGCGGCAACCTTCATTCCTACACCTTTAGGTCGCATAAGAAATTAGCTTGCAACTTTCTGCACTTTGCTGGTTGAGCCCGGCTGGCTAAGCGACTATACACATGATGTTGTAGGAAGCTAGTCGGGGAGCCCACAAGATGGAGTGGACCGAGGAGATAATCGTCCGCCTGCGGAGTTTGTGGAGTGAGGGGCACTCGACGGCTGAGATCGGTCGTCGACTCGGTGTGTCCAAGAATGCCGTCGTCGGCAAGGCGCACCGGCTCACCTTGGCACCACGCCCGTCACCAATACGGCGCGGGGTCGGTGATAGCACGCCTCGCGTGGCGTCGCGTCGGGTTAGCGGGCCGACACTGCCGCCGCTTCCGATCAACATCGTGCCGATGGTCGCCGAGCCCGGGTGCCGCGAACCCGCCGCATCGGTAACGTCGCGCGTGACCACGCCCGCCCGCCCAGGGCTGCGTGTCAGCGCGTGTTGCTGGCCGATCGGTGAACCAGGCACGCGAAGTTTTCGCTTCTGCGACCGCGACTCGCTGCATGCCAAGCCATATTGC
>CAXTSD010000038.1:0-11835 GCA_964246775.1 uncultured Acetobacteraceae bacterium
GGGCCGGCGCGCTGCCCGATTTCGCCGCCGCTGCGGACGGCAAGCTCAGGGCGTTCGACCGGTTCAATCGGCTGCGGGCGCCGCGGCCGCCGGGCGCCATCTCGGCCGCCGAGCGCGAGGCGATACGCGAGTTGATCGCCGCCGCCGACGAGAGCGCGATCGTGCTGGACGCGGTGCGCAGCACGCTCAACGACGTGGCGAGGCGGCTGAGCCAGGCGCTCGGCTCGGTCGCCGATCCCGGCACGTATGGCCGCTCCGGCCGCAAGCTGCGCCATACGCTGGCCGCCAGCGTGGATGCGACGATCTGAAAGGGCGGCGGGCAGTCCGGCGTGGCGACTGTCTGCTTGCGGTGAAGTATTAACGCGGCGTTAACCAGTAGCGCGCTAGAGCGCTCAAGCGTGAACCAGATTTGGTCAAGATGTCCGAGACTGTCTCCCCCTAAATAGACGAGGGCAACTCAAAGTCTCGTTGTGCCACAACCTGTGGTAGTGTATACCGACTGCAATGCTTCTGGGCTGGAACTCGCCTGCAAGCCGCTCTGCGTCAGAACGACGCTCCCGTAACCCACCCTGAATGGGAGCCTCACATGGTCAACTCAGTCCTTACCAACTACAACAGCCTGGTCGCCTTGCAGAGCCTGCAGAACACCCAGGCGCAGCTGTCCCAGGTGCAGACGCAGATTTCGACCGGCCTCAAGATCGGCAGCGCCAAGGATGACGCCGCGACCTGGGCGGTGTCGACGACGATGAACTCGTCTATCGCCAACCTCAAGCAGGTGTCGTCCAACCTTGGCGAGAGCGACTCGGTGGTCGGCCTTGGCGTGACGACGGCGAATTCGCTGACCAGCCTGCTGAGCAGCATCAAGACCAACATCACCAACGCGCAGAACCCGGCCAACAACTCGAGCCAGATACAGGACG
Source organism: uncultured Acetobacteraceae bacterium (assembly GCA_964246775.1). Taxonomy (GTDB): domain Bacteria; phylum Pseudomonadota; class Alphaproteobacteria; order Acetobacterales; family Acetobacteraceae; genus CAXMMR01. The sequence goes on from CAXTSD010000038.1 coordinate 921, forward strand.
CGATCAACCAGCAGCTCGCGCAGCTCGACACGACGATCGGCGCCGCCAGCTTCCAGGGCGTCAACCTGCTCAACAAGGCCGGCACCACCAACTTCCTCGGCTCGGTCAACACGGCGAGCGACGGCACCTCGACCCCGTCCTACATCTCCGTGCAGACGCACGACCTGACGCGGGCGACCGGCGAGCTCAGCATACTGAACGGCTTGTCGGTCGAGGCGCGTGGCGATCAGCTGTTCAACGGCACCGTCGCCGGCAGCAACGGCCCCGTTCCGCCCACCACTGTGCAGTCGGCCGAGCAGGCCTCTTACGCGACGACTGGCAGCACCTACAATGTGGTCGACACCGTTACCCCGGCGCCGGGCAGCGGCGCTGCCCTGGCATCAGGCCCGAACACGCTGTCGCTGGCCTACACGGATGCGAGCGGCGCGGACCGCAGCCTGAACGTCAGCGAAATCCTGCCGAGCAATAATGGCACCTCGACTGCCAAGGACCTGGTGAGCGCGCTTAACAGCGACAGCAACTTCAACTCGCTGTTCCATGCCGACACCAACAGCACCTCCGGTAAGCTGGTGATCACCGCCGCCAACCGTCAGGAGCAGACGGGCAGCTTCGCGATCGGCAAATTGACCGTCGGCAGCACCGACGTGTTTTCGACTGCGTCCACCTCGACGCTGACGTTCCAGGACGGTCAGGGCCTGAACGCAGGCGAGCAGTTCAAGGTCGGCTTCACGCAAACCAACGATACGACGGCAGGCGGAACAACGACGGGCACCGTGATCCTTCAGGTTGGCGCCGGCGAAACGGGCAAGATCAACGCCTACGACAAGGCCTCGAACACGATCACCGTGAACGTGGACCAGGACAAGGTGAGCGGCTCGGGCGTCACCGGTGTCAATATCGCCGACCAGCTCAAATCGGCGCTCACCACCCTGACTACCTACACCGACCATGGCGGCGGCACTTTCACCAACCCGTTCGCTGCCGCCGCCGCCGGCGCCGCCGCAACCGCAAGCGCCGCAAGCACGATCGGCGTCTCGGCAAGCGGCAGCACCTTGACGGTCTCCACCGCGACTCTGGGCACCACGAACCTGAAGGATAATTTCTCTATCCAGAGCCCGCAGACGGACTACGGCAGCCTGCTGAACAAGATCAACTCGGCAACCACGATCGTCGAGAACGCGGCCTCGGCGCTCGGTTCGGCGCAGAGCCGCATCGAGACGCAGCAGACCTTCGTCACCACGCTAACCAACGCGCTGACCGCCGGCGTCAGCGGCCTGGTGGATGCCGACATGTCCGCCGAGTCCGCCCGCCTGTCCGCCCTGCAGGTCCAGCAGCAGCTCGGCACGCAGGCGCTCAGCATCGCCAACTCGACGCCGCAGAGCATCCTCTCGCTGTTCAAGTAAGCCAAGCCGACAACGACCATCCGGCGGCGCGACAGACACGCCGCCGGATGACCGGTCCGTCCCGAAGCGGGATGACCAGTATCGACGCTCAACGAGGAAGAAGGTCCCGTTAGATGCACAACAGCAACGACACGCTTGCCCTGACCCGCCCGGCGACGGCGCGCACCGCCTATGGCCGGGTCATCCGCGGCACCGAAGACCCGAGGAGCATCGAGTATCGCGTCTTCGCCGAAATCACCGCCGCGCTGCAGAGCGCCGACAGGCCGGACGCGACGCCGGTCGACCGCGTCGCCGCCATCCACGACAACCGCGAGCTCTGGGTGTCGCTCGCCTGCAGCGTCGCCGACGACGCGAACGCGCTGAGCGATTCGCTGCGCGCCGGCATCATCAGCCTCGCCATCTGGGTGAACCGCGAAAGCACGCGACTGCTCGCCTGCCGCGACACGCTGCTCGACCTGACCGAGACCAACCGCACCGTCATGGTCGGCCTCGCGCCGCAAGACCCGCCGCAAGACCGGGAGGTGGTGTGATGCCGCTTCGCCTGCGTCTCGCCGCGCACGAGTTCATCGTCGTCAACGGCGCCGTGCTGACCAACGGCGAATACCGAACGACGCTGATCGTGCGCAACTTCGCCCAGATCATGCGCGAGAAGGACGTGCTGCAGGAGGAGGATGCGACGACGCCGACGCGGCGGCTGTATTTCCTCGTGCAGGCCATGCTGATGCAGCCGCCGCCACCGGCCGAGCTGCAGGCCAATTACGAGCAGGTCCTGACATCGCTGCAGGCGGCCTACATCAAGCCGGCGACGCTTGCCGCACTCGACGAGGCGGCCGCCCTGGTCGCCTCGGGCGATTACTACAAGGCGCTGACCAAGCTGCAGCCGCTCATCCAGTACGAGGCGGCGCTGCTCAACGTCACGCCGCACGAGTGGCGCCGCAGCTCGCAGCGCGCCGCCGCCGAACGGGCGCCGTCGCCCGCATGGTCGGCCAATGCCGAGCGGCGGGAGGTCAAGCCCGGACGGGCGACCTTGTCGCTGTCACGCGAAGCCGCCTTGCAGGAGTAGCACGGTCGCCATGGATCTCGTGACGCAGAACATCGGACTACCAACCGGCTATGCCGGCTGGCAGGTGCTGTCCAAGAGCACACCGACCGACTTCAAGGCGTTCACCAGCGATCCGGTGCTGAACCGCGAGATCGGCTATTTCGAGCAGAACGCGCCGAAGGCGACCACCGCGCAGTCGCTGCTGAAAGACCCGCGGCTGCAGGACTTCGTCCTCACGGCGTTCGGCCTGTCGTCGCAGAGCGGCGCCACGGCGCTGATGACCAAGGTTCTCAACTCAGACCCGAAGGCGACAACCTCCTTCGCCATACAACTGGCTAATCCGCATTTCAAAGCAATCGCCAACGCCTTCAATTACGGTGGCGCATCTACTCCCGGCACAGCCGCCGTCGTGTCCTCTGCCAACGTCATGACGCTGGGGCTGCAAGGTAAAGCCGGCCAAGGCTTCCAGAGCTTTAGCGGCAGCTTCGGCGGCATTACACTCGCGAACGTCGATCTGTCGGGCGCGACGACGCCGCAAGCCGTCGCCAGCGTGCTGCAAGGCGCGTTTCAGCGCGCCGACGGCAACAGCGCCAACATCACCGTGACGACGCTCGGGTCTGAGCTCACCTTCAAGGATGCGGCGGGCCGGGGAACGGCTACTTCATTCAACTGGCAGTCGAGCACCAGCACCACAACGGCGTCGGCGCCGGTTCAAACCGTCACCGGCTCGCCCGCCGTGGTCGCTACCGGCGGCCCCAACGTGACGAACTCGAAATTCATCAGCACCGTCGTCGCGATGTATACGCAGGCGCAGTTCCAGTCCGTCGTCGGCAACAGCTCGAACACGTTGCGCGAGGCGCTCTACGCGCAGCAGCAATTGCCAGGCATCACGAACTGGTACTCGGTGATGGCCGATCCGCCGCTCGCCTCCGTCGTGCAGACGGCGCTCGGCTTGCCGGCTGATTTCGGCAAGCTGAACGTCGACCAGCAGAATGCCGTCCTGCAGTCGAAGATGCCGGTTGCGGACCTGCAGAACCCGGCGAAGGTGAGCAACCTGCTCAACAAGTTCGTAGCCATCTCCGATGAGCAGTCATCGGACGCGGTCAGCCAGTCGCCGGCGGTGCAGCTGCTCGCCAACTTCAACGCTTCGGGTCCGCCGGCGATCATCAACCTGACGCTGCCGGGGGCTGGCGGCAACACGCTTTCCAGCGGCTCGATGGCCGGTCTCGTCCTGTCCACGTCGACGGGCTGACGAGCGCTCCTTCGTGTTGGCGTCGTCGGATGCCGATGCTGCACAGCCAACGCAAGCGATCGTCGTCAGGTCTGGCCGAGAATATGGCCGAGTGCCGCGAAGGCGTCGGGCGCGCTTGATCGCTCGTCGACATCCTGGCTGAGGAAAGCCTCGAAGGCCGGCTGCTTGAGGATCGCCTGGTCGACCTGCGGGTCCGAGCCGGCGCGGTAGGCGCCGAGGCGGATCATCTCGGCCATGCCCTCATAGGCGCCGAGCAGGCGCCGGGCGGCGGCGAGTGCGGCGTTCTGCTCGGCGGAGTGACAGCGCGGCAGCGCCCGGCTGACCGAGCGCAGGATGTCGATCGCCGGCCAGCGGCCACGCTCGCCGATCCGGCGGTCCAGCACGAGATGGCCGTCGAGTATGCCGCGCACGGCGTCCGCGACCGGCTCGTCGTGGTCGTCGCCGTCGACGAGGACGGTGAAGATGGCGGTGATGTCGCCTTGCCCCTCCGGCCCGGGGCCGGCGCGTTCGAGCAGGCCCGGAAGTTCTGCGAAAACCGATGGCGTGTAGCTGCGTGCGGTCGCCGGCTCGCCGGCAGCCAGGCCGATTTCGCGTTGCGCGTGCGCGAGCCGGGTGACGCTGTCCAGCAGGCACAGCACCTGCTTGCCTTGCTTGCGAAAATACTCGGCCACTGTGAGCGTCGCCTGTGCCGCGCGGCGCCTGGCCAGCGCCGGCTGATCGGAGGTCGCGACGACGACGACGCTGCGACGCAGGCCGGCTTGCCCGAGCGTCACGTCGATGAACTCGCGCACTTCGCGGCCGCGTTCGCCGATCAGCCCGACGACGATCACGTCGGCGGCGACGAAGCGGGCCAGCATGCCCATCAGGGTCGACTTGCCGACGCCGGAGGCGGCGAAGACGCCGAGGCGCTGGCCGCTGCAGAGCGGGACGAAGACGTCGAGCGCGCGCAGACCGGTTTCCAGCCGGGCGCCCATCATCCGTCGGCCGAACGCATCAGGAGCCGGACGTCGCAACGGCATGGCATCGGCGCCAGGCGCCGGTGCTGCCTTGCCGTCGAGCGGGCGGCCGAGGCCGTCGAGTATGCGGCCCAGCCAGGCGTCGCTCGGATACAGCGCCAGCGGCTGATCGAGCCAGACGCGGCGGCCGGGGCGCAGGCCGTCGGCGTTGCCCTCCAGCATGACCGTCGCCCGCTCGGGGCCGAAGGCGACGACCTCGCCATGCGCCACGCCGTCGTCGCGCTCGACGCGCATCCGGTCGCCGACCGCCACCGCCTGACCAAGTCCGCGCACGCCGAGTGCGGCGCCTCGCACCGTCTCGAGCTCGCCCCAGCGCGCGACGCGTGGCAGGCGGGAGACGCTGAGCGAGAGGGCGAAGGGCGACGGCATGGCGATCTCCATCGCGGGACCGCACGGGGTGCGGCGGAGCTTATGCGAAAATCATAGACAAGTGACGCAACCATTGGTAGAGTAAGATGGACATTGGCAGAAGCCCCGCATGCTCGAAAGCATTGATCTGTTCTCATTGGTCAGCGAGCGCATGCGCTATCTGACGGATCGTCAGTCGGTGCTCAGCCGCAACGTCGCCAATGCCGACACGCCTGGCTACCAGGCGCGCGATCTCACGCCGTTCAGCTTTCACAGCGCGTTGCTGCGGACCGACAGCAGCAGCGCCGCCTCGCCGCTGGCGCTGGTGCGCACCAGCGCCGCGCATCTTGGCGCCGCGTCCGCCGGCGGTGTGTCGCGCATCGACATGTCGGCACGAAGCTATGGCGAGAAGCCGGACGGCAACACGGTTTCAATCGAGGAACAAATGGTGAAATCAGCTGATGTCGCGAACGCGTTCGATCTCGCCACCACCGCCTATACGAAGAGCATCGGGCTGATGAAGATCGGCATCGATAGCGGCCGATGATCATCTCTCCGATCTCCGGCCAGGGGCCGCTCGCGCAGGCGATGGCGACCGCGGCTTCCGGCATGCAGGCGCAGGCGGTGCGCATGCGCGTCGTCGCCGAGAACCTCGCCAACGTGCACTCGACGGCGGCAAGCCCTGGCGGCGATCCGTATCAGCGCAAGCTCGTCTCGTTCCAGCAGGTGGTCGACAAGGCGACCGGCGCCGAGCTCGTCGAGCCGACCGCGATAACGCTCGACCAGACGCCGTTCCAGCTCGATTACGACCCCTCGCATCCGGCGGCCAACGCGCAGGGCTACTACAAGAAGCCCAACGTGTCCGACGTGGTCGAGGCGGCGGACTCGCGTGAGGCGCAGCGCAGCTACGAGGCCGACCTCGCCTCGCTGACCCAGACCCGCTCGATGTACGCGAAAACCCTTGCCATACTGAAGGCCTGATCGCCATGACGATTGCCGCCATCACGCCGTTCTTTCAGGCCGCCAGCGCCTATGGCACCGGCGCGAGCCGCTTGTCCGCCGCCGCCGATGCCGCTGGCGCAAGCACCGGGGGCGCAAGCACCGCTGGCGCAAGCACTGGGGGCGGGTTCTCCGACATGGTCAGCCAGGCCGCCGCCTCCGCACTTGCCGGCCTGCACCGCGCCGAGCAGGTGACTGCGAGCGGCGTTGCCGGCAAGACCGACGTGCAGGCCGTCGTGCAGGCGATGAGCAGCGCCGAGCTCACCATGCAGTCCGTCGTCGCCGTGCGCGACAAGGTCGTCGGCGCCTACTCGGACATCATGCGCATGTCCGTCTGATCGCCGACGACGCGGCAGGGGCGGCAGCATGGCGAAACCTCACCTCGCAACGGCGGGACTTCGCGCCGTGGGCGCCGTGGCTCTCCGATGAACGAGGGCGACGTGATCGAGATCGTGCGCGCGGGTTTTCATTGCGCGGTCGTGGTCGCCGGGCCGGCGCTGATCGGCGCGCTCGTGACCGGCCTCGTCGTCAGCATCCTCCAAGCGCTCACGCAGATCCAGGAGATGACGCTCGCCAACGTGCCGAAGATCGTCGTCACCATGGTAGTCATGGTGCTGTTCCTGCCGCTCTCGTTCGCCGCGCTGCGCTCCTACATGGAGCAGATCATCCAGATCATCGTCGGCATATGACCGTGCTCGACAGGATCAAGCGCTCGCTTGCGCATCAGGACGTGTTCTTCGCCGCCGGCATGGTGCTGCTGGTCGCGGTGCTCGTGCTGCCGATGCCGACCTGGGTTGTCGATGTCGGGCTTGCGACCTCGATCACGCTGTCGGTGCTGATCCTGATGGTCGCGATCGCGATCGAGAAGCCGCTCGACTTCTCGAGCTTCCCGACGGTGCTGCTGGTCGCGACGTTGCTGCGCCTCGCGCTCAATCTCGCGACGACGCGGCTGATCCTGAGCAACGGTCACAAGGGGCTGACCGCCGCCGGCTCGGTGATCAACGGTTTCGCCGCGTTCGTGGTGGGCGGCGACTTCGTCATCGGCGTCGTGGTGTTCGCGATCCTGATCATCATCAACTTCATGGTGGTGACCAAGGGCGCCGGCCGCATCGCCGAGGTCGCGGCGCGGTTCTCGCTCGACGCGATGCCCGGCAAGCAGATGGCGATCGACGCCGACCTGTCGACCGGCATGATCAACGACGAGGAGGCGAGGCGCCGGCGCAAGGAGCTCGAGGATGAGAACTCGTTTTTCGGCGCCATGGACGGCGCCTCGAAATTCGTCCGCGGCGACGCGATCGCGGCGATCATCATTACGCTCGTGAACGTCATCGGCGGCATCGTGATGGGCACGCTGCGCCACGGGCTCGCGGTCGGGCAGGCGGCGACGTTCTACACGACGCTCACCATTGGCGACGGCATCGTGAGCCAGATACCCTCGCTGATCGTGAGCCTTGGCGCCGGCATGCTGGTCTCGAAGGGCTCGGTGCGCGGCTCGACCGACCGGGCGTTCGTGAGCCAGCTTGGCGGGCAGAGCAAGCCGCTGATGATGGCGGCGGGGTTGTCCGGGTTGTTCGCGGTGCTGCCCGGCATGCCGTTCGTGCCGTTCATCCTGCTCGCCGCCGTCGCCGCCGCCTCGGCCCATCTGGTGCGCGGCGCGGCGCAGAAGCGGGCGCGGGCGGCCGAGCTCGCGGCGCGGATCGAGGACAATCCGGCGGCGGTGCGCGACGAGCCGATCAACGAGCTGATGCGGGTCGACGAGATACGCATCGAGCTCGGCATGGGGCTCGTCTCGCTCACCGCCGGGCCCGACGGCGGGCTGACCGAGAAGATACGCAAGCTGCGCCGCTCGATCGCGCTCGATTACGGCTTCATGCTGCCGGCGGTGCGCATCAAGGACAATATCGACCTCGGCGGCGGCGAATACTCGCTGCAGGTGCACGGCGTCGAGATCGCGCGCGAGACGCTGATGATCGGCCGGCTGCTCGCCTTTTCGCCGAACGGGCAGCCGCTCGTGATCGAGGGGCGCGACACGCAGGAGCCGTCGTTCAAGATCCCGGCGCGCTGGATCGATCCGGCGCTGCGCCAGGAGGCGCTCCGGCTTGGCCTGACCGTCGTCGACATCGAGACGGTGCTGACGACGCACCTGTCCGAGGTCACGCGCACGCATATGAGCCAGCTGATGTCGTATTCGGCGGCGCAGAAGCTGCTGGAAGGCATGGGGTCCGAGCACGGCAAGCTGATCGCCGACCTCACGCCGGCGCTGCTGCCGCTCACCAACGTGCAGAAGGTGCTGTCGAACCTGCTCGCCGAGCGGGTGTCGATCCGCCACCTGCCGCTGATCCTCGAGGCGATGCACGAGGCTTGCGGGTTTACCCGCAACGTCAGCCAGATCACCGAGCACGTGCGGGCCCGGCTGTCGCTGCAGATCTGCCGCTCGCTGCAGGGCGAGGACGGGTTCGTCGCCGCGGTGCCGCTGTCGCCGGAATGGGAGCGCGAGGTGGCGGAGGCGATCGTGATCGACGGCGACCAGCGCTCCTTCGTGCTGTCGCCGTCGCGCACGCAGGAGTTCGTCCGCGCGGTGCGCACCCGCATCGCGGCGATCTCGGCGCGCGGCGAGTGGCCGGCGATCCTGACCACCGCCGATGCGCGGCCGTTCGTGCGGGCGCTAGTCGAGCGCATCAACCCGACGATTGCGGTGATCTCGCATCCGGAAATCCACCAGCGCACCAGGCTGCGCACGGTGGACCAGATCTGAGGCGCGGTGGCGATGCCGATCACGACCTTGGGCAACACCTTGGGCACCAGTCTGGCGCTCGAGGACTGGATGTCGCTGCGCCTCTACATCGCGCTGCTGGTGTTCGTTCGGGTCGGCACCGCGTTCATGCTGATGCCTGGCTACGGCGAGCCGAACGTGCCGGTGCGGATGCGGCTGCTGGCAGCACTCGGCATCGGGGTCGCGGTCGGGCCGGCGGTCGTGGGCATGCCTGGTAGCGTGCCGCCCGCGGTCGGCGTGATCCTCGCGGTGACGGCGGAGGCGGTGTGCGGGGCGCTGCTCGGCACGCTGTCGCGGACGCTGATCTCGGCGGTGTTGAGCGCCGGCACGGTGATCGGCCAGAGCATCGGGCTGAGCAACATCTTCGCCCAGGGTTTCGGCACCGACCAGTCGGCGACGATCGGGGCGGCGGTGTATGCCGGGCTGATCGCGACGCTGTTCGCCGCCGACGGGCACCACGCCATCATCCGCTCGCTGGTCGACAGCTACGCGCTGCTGCCGGCGGGGCGGTTTCCCGCCATCGGCGACAGCGTGCACGCGGTGGTGCAGGCGGGCGTCACCTCGCTGCGGCTGGTCGGGCAGCTCGCGCTGCCGTTCCTGCTGCTCGCGCTGGTGTTCAACGTCTCGCTGGCGGCGATCAACCGGGCGCTGCCGGCGCTGCCGGTGTTCAATCTCGGCGCGCCGGCGATCGTCGTCGCCGGGCTCTATCTGCTGGCGGCGACGGTGCCGGGGCTGATCGAGCAGGGCCTCGCCGCCTATGGCGACATCTTGCAGACGCTGCGCTGATGGGCGACGCGAAGGCGCGGGCGCATGGCTGAGGAGGATGGCGAGCGCACGCTGCCGGCCTCGCAGCGCAAGCTCGATCAGGCGCGCGAGCGCGGCGACGTGCCGATCTCGCGCGAGGGCGCCTCGGCCGGGCTCTATGTCGGCGTGCTGATCGCGGTCGCGCTCACCGGGCCGGCCAGCGCGCGACGGGTCGGCGACATCATCCTGCCGCTGATCGAGCAGCCGGACGCGTTCGTCGGCCTCGGGCGGGACGGCTTGCTGCTGGCCGGCAAGTCGGCGGGCGAGGCGCTGATGATCGCGGTCGCGCCGTTCTTCTGCGCGGCGGTCGCCGGCGGGCTGGTGCCGCACATCATGCAGAACTCGGTCGCGTTTTCCGCCGAGCGGCTGATGCCGAAGCTCTCGCACTTCTCCCCGGCGGGCGCGGTCAAGCGCGTGTTCGGCGCGCGCGGGCTGTTCGAGTTCGCGAAATCGCTGGTCAAGATGCTGGCGGTCGGGGTCGTCTGCTACAGCGTCGGCAAGCCGCTCTACGTCAACTCGGTCGGCCTCGTCGCCGTCGATCTCGCGGCGTTTCCGCGCATGATGTCCGAGGCGATCGTCTCGCTGCTGCTCGCGGTGACGCTGGTCGCGATCGTCGTCGCCGGCATCGACGTGCCGTATCAGCACTGGGCCTATGGCCGCCGGCAGCGGATGTCGCTGCAGGAGATGAAGGAGGAGATGCGCTCGACGGAGGGCGACCCGCACGCCAAGGGCAAGCGCGCGCGCCTGCGCCGGCAGCGCAGCCAGCGGCGGATGATGCGCGACCTCAAGCGGGCGAGCGTCGCGATCGTGAACCCGACGCATTTCGCGGTCGCGCTGCGCTACGAGCGCGGCGTCGATGCGGCGCCGGTCGTCGTCGCCAAGGGGATGGACCACCTGGCGCTGCGCATACGGGCGCTCTGCGCCGGCCAGGGCATCGCCGTCGTCGAGGACCGGCCGCTGGCGCGGGCGCTGCACGCCGCGGTCGAGATCGGGCAGACGATACCGAAGGAGCATTTCGAGGCGGTGGCGAAGATCGTCGCCCTGGTCTGGGCCCAGCGCGCCGGCGGCGGCATAACCGAGCGCGCCGGCGGCGGCGTGACCGAGCGCGCGGCAAGCGCGACGGCGCCCGGCCAGGTGGCGGGGCCGGCGTGAGCGACTCAGCCGGCATCCTTCGGCTTCGGGGCGAGCACGGCCTGTTCCTCGGCGCGGCGTTCGTTGCGGCGCGCGGCCTCGCGCTTCGCGTCGCGTCGCGCCGCGTCGTCGGCGAGCTCGAGGCGC
>CAXTSD010000039.1:0-11817 GCA_964246775.1 uncultured Acetobacteraceae bacterium
GTGCGGGCTGTTCGCCGGGCTGATGCTGGCGAGGATGGGGTTTCGCCCGATCATTCTGGAGCGCGGGCAGCCGGTGCGTCGGCGCACGCGCGACACCTGGGGGCTGTGGCGGCGCTCGGTGCTTGACCCGGAGAGCAACGTGCAGTTCGGCGAGGGCGGGGCGGGCACGTTTTCGGACGGCAAGCTGTGGTCGGGCATACGCGACCCGCTGCGGCTGGGGCGGCGGGTGCTCGAGGAGTTCGTCGCCGCCGGCGCACCGGAGGAGATACTCACCGTCAGCAAGCCGCATATCGGCACCTTCCGCCTGGTCTCGATGGTCGAGAAGATGCGGGCGACCGTGGAGTCGCTCGGCGGCGAATACCGCTTCGGCGCGCGGGTGGTCGGGCTGGCGCTCGACGGCGAGCGGGCGATGCAAGGGGTGCGCCTCGCCTCGGGCGAGCTGGTGGCGGCGTCGCGGGTGGTGCTGGCGGTCGGGCATTCGGCGCGCGACACGGTGACGATGCTGCACGATAGCGGCGTCGCGATGGAGCCGAAACCGTTCTCGATCGGGTTTCGCATCGAGCATCCGCAGGCTCTGATCGACCGCTGCCGGTTCGGCGAGTTCGCCGGGCACGACCTGCTGGGCGCGGCGGACTACAAGCTTGTGCATCATTGCGACAGCGGGGGCGACGGCGCGGGCGACAGCGGGGGCGACGGCGCGGCGTCCGGCCGCTCGGTCTACAGCTTCTGCATGTGCCCTGGCGGGCAGGTGGTGGCGGCGGCGAGCGAGCCGGGGCACCTCGCGACCAACGGCATGAGCCAGTACTCGCGCGCCGAGCGCAACGCCAATGCCGGGATCGTGGTCGGCGTCACGCCGGCCGACTATCCGCCGGGCGTGCTGGGCGGCATCGCGCTGCAGCGGCAGTGCGAGCGCCGGGCGTTCGAGCTCGGCGGCGGCAGCTATGCGGCGCCGGTGCAGCGCGTCGGCGACTTCCTGGCCGGGCGGCCGAGCGCGAGCCTGGGCAGCGTGGTTCCCTCCTATACGCCGGGCGTGGTGCCGACCGACCTGTCGGGGTGCCTGCCGGGCTACGCGGTGGCGGCGATACGCGAGGCGATCCCGCGCTTCGAGCGGCAGATACGCGGCTACGCGATGGCGGATGCGGTGCTGACCGGGGTCGAGACGCGAACCTCGTCGCCGGTGCGGATCAGCCGCGGCCCGGGGCTTGAAAGCCTGAACACGCCGGGGCTGTATCCGGCGGGCGAGGGCGGCGGCTTCGCCGGCGGCATCCTGTCGGCCGGGGTGGACGGCATCCGGGTGGCCGAGGCGGTGGCGCTGGCGCTGGTCGGGTAATGGCGGACAGGGACAGCGCAACCGATGCCTGGCGACGGGGTTGCGTCGGCACAGGGTGTGGGAGAGTTCGGATGAGCGACAGGGTGACGAGCCGCGGCACGGTCAAGGGCCACCACGCGAAGCCTGGCGACGCGGTCGCCGAAGGCGGGGTCGCGCCGGCGCCGACCGAGGGTCACGGCGCGCCGAAGCCGTCCGCCTCCAAGGCGGCGGTGGAGGGCGTGCCCGATGCCGACGCCAGCACCGCGACGGCGGGATCGGAGGAAAAGGCGCAGGCGGCGGAGATCGGCGCCGAGAAGACGCAGTCCGGCCGCGGGCACCGCAAGCAGAGCTAGGCTTGGTGGATGAAATCTGACGGAAGCCCGTCAGATTTTCCCACCAGCCTCTGATTTGGTGGGCCGGGTCACCTGTCGCTCGGGTAGCGAGCGTCAGGATCGGACCACTAGCCCAGCGACGAGACCTCGCGCCAGAGGTCGATACCCGCCTCCGTCGCGTGGCCGTCGATGGCGGCGAGCTCGTCGGATGAGAAGGCGAGATGGTTGAGCGCGTCGAGCGAGTCGTCGAGCTGGGCGACGGTGCGGGCGCCGATCAGGGCGGAGGTCACCCGCCGGTCGCGCAAGGCCCAGGCGATCGCCATCTGCGCCAGTGTCTGGCCTCTCGCCTCGGCGATCGCGTTGAGACCCCGCACGCGCGCGAGATTGGCGTCCGACAGCAGCCGCGGATCAAACGACGATCCCTTGCCGGCGCGCGCGCCCTGCGGCGTCCCGTTCAAATATTTCGTGGTCAGCAGGCCCTGCGCCAGCGGTGAGAAGGCGATGCAGCCGACGCCGAGCTCGTCGAGGGTGGCGAGCAGGTCGCGCTCGATCCAGCGGTTGAGCAGCGAGTAGGACGGCTGGTGGATCAGCAGCGGGATGTTCTGCTCCGCCAGCAGCGCGTGCGCCTCGCGGGTGAGCTTGGCCGAGTAGGACGAGATGCCGACGTAGAGCGCCTTGCCTTGCCGCACCATCTGGGCGAGGGCGCCTATCGTCTCGGCGAGCGGCGTGTCGGGCGAGGGCCGGTGCGAGTAGAAGATGTCGACGTAGTCGAGGCCCATGCGTCGCAAACTCTGGTCGAGCGAGGCGATCAGGTATTTGCGCGAGCCGCCGAGCCCGTACGGGCCGGGCCACATGTCCCAGCCGGCCTTGGAGGAGATCACCAGCTCGTCGCGCAGACCGGAAAAATCCTTGCGCAGTATGTGGCCGAAATTCTCCTCCGCCGAGCCGTAGGGCGGGCCGTAGTTGTTGGCGAGGTCGAAATGGGTGACGCCGCGGTCAAAGGCGCGGCGGATCACCGCGCGCCCGGTCTCGAAGATGTCCTCGCCGCCGAAATTGTGCCACAGGCCGAGCGAGATCGGCGGCAGGTCGAGCCCCGAGCGGCCGCAGCGGCGGAAGTTTGCGTCGCGGTAGCGCTCGGGGTTGGGCTGGTAGGTCATGGCGTGCTCCTGCTGCGGCCGCCGACGCGGCTCTGCACCGGGCCGGCACTGCTGTAGCGGCGCGGCGCGATTGCGAGTTTCATCTTCGGGGCTGCGGCATTGCCCGACAGTCACCGCCACACGCACGGAGCCTGCACATGCCACTGATCCGCAACAGCTACGGCAAGGGCCGGGTGCGCGTGATGCGGGTGCATCGCGACGGCCTGCGCTGCGAGGTGCGCGAGCTGACCGTGCGGACCATGCTGGAGGGCGATTTCGCCGCCGCCTACACCGAGGCCGACAATCGCCAGGTGATCGCCACCGACACGATCAAGAACATCACCTACATCGTCGCCGGGGAGCAGCCGACCGCCAGCGCCGAGGACTTTGCCGCCGCACTGGCGAGGCGCCTGCTCGAGCGTTATCCGCAGGTGGAGCGCGTCAGCGTCAGCACCGAGGAGACCAGGTGGCGACGGGCAGATGTGGACGGCCAACCGCACGACCATAGCTTCGTGCTCGACGGCAACGGCACGCCCGGCGCCCACGTCGTCGCGACGCGCGGCCAGGTCGACGTCAGCTCGGGCATCAGCGGCTACACCTTCCTAAAGGCGACGCAGTCGGGCTGGGCGGGGTTCGTGCGGGACGAGTACACCACCCTGGCGGAGACCGATGACCGGCTGACGGCGACGGCGATGGATGCGCGCTGGACCTGGTCGCGCCCGCCGGCGGACTATCCGACCGCCAACGACGCCGTCCTGCGGGCGATGCTTGCGGTGTTCGCCACCACCTACAGCCACGGCGTGCAGGACAGCCTGTTCCGCATGGGCAAGGCGGCGCTCTCGGCGGTGCCCGAACTCTGCGAGCTCAACCTCGCCTGCCCCAACAAGCACTACATCCCGGTCGATCTGGCGCGGTTCGGCTCGGCTTCGGCGAACAGCGTGTTCGCGCCGACCGACGAGCCGCATGGCCAGATCGAGTGCGTCGTCGGGCGCGATCAGCCGGTGTGACCTGCCGTTGCGCTTGCGCCAAAGCGTCGGCGAGGCAGGGAGCGCGGCATGCGGTGCTTGATGGTGACCATGGCTGCGCTGTGCCTGCCGAGCCTGGGCCTGCCAAGCCTGGGCCTCGCGCAGACCATTCCGACCGCCGCAGGGGCGAGCGGCAGCGCGGCGGTGGCGAGACCGCCGTCGGCGTCCGCGAGCCCGGCGCTGCTGCCGCAGGTCAACGTGGTCGCGAGCACGCCGCTGCCCGGCACCGGGATCGACCGCGATCGCGTGCCGGCCGAGACGAACGTGCTGACCGCGCCCGATCTCGCGCGCGATGGGCAGCCGGACGCCCTGCAAGCGCTCGCCGAGCAGGTCGGCGGCGTCAACCTCGATCTCTCCTCAGGCAATCCGTTCCAGCCGGCGCTGTTCTATCACGGCTTCGAGGCGTCCCCCTTGCAGGGCTCGTCGGAGGGCCTGGCGGTCTATCTGAACGGCGTGCGCTTCAACCAGGCGTTTGGCGATACGGTGAACTGGGACCTGATCCCCGACGTCGCGATCGACAGCCTCACTCTCGAGGGCTCGAACCCGGTGTTCGGGCTGAACGCGCTCGGCGGCTCGCTCGCCGTGCAGCTCAGGAACGGCTTCACCTATCACGGCGGCGAGCTCGACCTCTCCGGCGGCTCGTTTGCCCGGGGAGGGGGGCAGTTCCAGTACGGCCAGCAGGCCGGCGCTGCGGCAGTCTACATCGCCGGCACCGGGCTGCACGAGGCCGGGTGGCGCGACGAGCAATCCTCCGACGTCACCAACATCCACGCCGATCTCGGCCTGCGCAACGAGTGGGCGGAGGTGCATCTCGGGCTGAGCGGCGCCGACACCATACTGAACGGTCCGGGCACGGCGCCGGTCGAACTGCTGGCCGCCGATCGGGCGGCGCAGTTCACCGGGCCGAACGTGGTCGCGAACAGGTTTGTCGAGACGACGCTGTCCGGCGATTTCGACGTGAGCGACGCGACCGCCGTGCAAGCCAACGCCTATTACGACTACTTCCAGCAGCGGGTGGTGAACGGCAACGTATCGACGATCGCGCCGTGCGACAGCGGCTCGGGGCTGCTGTGCGAGGGCGGCGCCGAGATCAGCACCACGCGCGGCGGCACGCCGATCGGCGACTTTCTCGACGGCGGCCCGTATGCCGAGCTCGACCGCCAGACGACGAACACCAACGGCTACGGCGCCTCGGCGCAGGCGACGAACACCGCCGACGTGCTGGGCTTGCGCAACCACCTGGTCGCCGGCGCGAGCTTCGACGGCGCACAGAGCGAGTTCGGCGCCACCGCCAGCCTCGGCGGGCTGACGCCGCTCACGCGCGACTTTGTCGGCCCTGGCGAGGTGATCGACGAGCCGGGCGCCAACGCGCCGGTGCGGGTCGCGGTCAGCGACGCGTATTACGGCGTCTTCGCCAGCGACACGCTGGAACTTACGCGCCGGCTTTCGGTGACCCTGTCCGGCCGGTTCAACGATGCCGAGATCGACCTTGCCGATCAGGGCGGCGGCACCCTGACCGGGCAGCACAGCTACAACCGCTTCAATCCGGCGGCGGGCGCGACCTACCGGATCGCCGGCTGGCTGAGCGCCTATGCCGGCTATTCGGAGGCGAACCGCGCGCCGACGCCGGCCGAGCTGTCCTGCGCCGGGCCCGCTGATGCCTGCTCGCTGGCGAATTTCTTCGTCGGCGACCCGAACCTCAAGCAGGTGGTGGCGCATAGCTGGGAGGCGGGGCTACGCGGCGGCGCGAAGCCGGGTGGGGGGTCGCAGCTCACCTACGCGCTCGGGCTGTTTCACACCGATCTTGACGACGACATCGTCTTCGTCAACGGCGCGCTGCTCAACCGGGCATATTTCAGCAACGTCGGCCAGACCCGGCGGCAGGGCGTCGATGCCGGGCTGCAATGGCGCACCGCGCGCTGGTCGACCTACCTGCAGTACACCTACATCGACGCGACGTTCGAGACCGGCTTCATCGAGTCCGCCGGCAGCAATCCGGTCGCCGACGCGAACGGCAATATCACCGTCACGACTGGCAACCGGCTGCCAGGCGTGCCGGCGCAGCAGCTCAAGCTCGGCGCGCAGTACAAGCTGACCGACGCCTGGACGGTCGGCGCCACCGGCATCGCCGAGAGCGGCGCCTACCTGTTCGGCGACGCGGGCAACAGCAACGCCAAGCTGCCGGCGTTCTTCGTGCTCAACCTCGACAGCGCCTATCAGCTGACGCCGCATGTGCAGCTGTTCGGGTTGATCCAGAACGCGGCTGACGCGCGCTACTATACGTTCGGCACGTTCTCGCCCACCGCCTCGGTGTTTCTCGCCCAGGCGCCGAACGCCACCAATCCGCGCAGCTACGCTCCGGCGGCGCCGGTCGGCGGCTTCGGCGGCGTCAAGCTGACGTTCTGATGGAAGCTTCGCTCGGGAGTTTGCGTTCGAGCGCCCGGCTGTCGTGTCGCAAACCAAGGGGCGCGGCGGTCAAACCAATGCCGGTGCACGCAGCACCACGCCGCGCAGCAGGTGCAGCACCCGTTCGGCGCCGGCCTCTGTCGCGGCGCCGCCGCCGGTCAGGGCGTCAAACCGCAGGCGATCGTGCTCGATGCGGCCGGCATAGGCCATCGACCAGTCGGCGAACTCACGCCAACCGACAGGCCCGGCTTCCAGCACGATTGTCTCCGCGTGGCGCGGATCGCGCTGGATGCGCTCGAACACCTCCTCGACCGCCGTCGCGGCGCCCTCGAGCGTCTGGGCGAAGCAGTCGGGGCTGAACAGCAGGGCGCCGGTGACCAGGACCTGCGGATTGTTCCGGCGCGAGGCGGCCAGGATGCGCCCGACTTCCAGTTCGAGCTGGTCGGAGGAGCCGGCCAGCAGGCTGCGGCTGGCATAGGTCAGACGGAAAAGCTCAGCCTTGCTCATGATACAGCTTGCTCCTCAAGCACGTCCGGTTTTACCGGCGACAGGTCGGCGATCTCGCCCATGCGGGCGATGATGGCGGCGACGCTCGATGCCGGGACGGGCCGGCTGAGCAGGTAGCCCTGCGCCTCGGTGCAGCCATCGCGCTTGAGGCGGGACATCTGCTCCGCGGTCTCGACGCCCTCGGCCGTGGTGCGCATGCCGAGGCTGGCGCCGAGGGCGGCGACCGCCCGGACCACCGCCGGATCGTCGGCAAAGCTGCGGTCGATCTTCACGCGGTCGAACGGAAAGCTGCGGAGCTGGGTGAGGGATGAGTAGCCGGTGCCGAAATCGTCCAGCGAGACTTGCGCGCCAAGCAGCTTGATCGCGTTGAGTTGCTGCATCGTCGACACGCTGTTCTTCAGCAGCACGGTTTCCGTGATCTCGAGCTCGAGCCTGGCGCCGGGCAGCCCTGACGTCGCCAGCGCCGAGAGCACCGACGGCACCAGACGGCCGTTCTCGAACTGCGCGGCGGCGACGTTGACCGCGACGATGAGCCCAGCCGGCCAGGTGCTCGCTTCGGCGCAGGCGGTGCGAAGCACCCACTCGCCGATCGCGGCAATCAGGCCCAGCTCCTCGGCGAGCGGGATGAAGGCGTCGGGGGCAACTAGGCCGCGCGCGGGGTGCCGCCAGCGTATCAGCGCCTCGAAGCCGACGAGACGGCTGGTCGTCAGATCCATCTGCGGCTGGTAGAACAGCTCGAACTGGCCGAGCGGCAGCGCGGCGCGCAGCTCGAACTCGATCGCCCGGCGCGCCTCGGCACGCTCCCGCATTCCTGGTTCGAACAGGCGGTGGCGGCCGCGCCCATCGGCCTTGGCCTGATACATCGCAAGGTCGGCGTGGCGCAGCAGCGTCTCGGCGTCGAGCCCGTCGGCGCCCGTGGCCGTCGCCGCGCCGATGCTGGCGCCGATATTGGCGATGCCGCAGTCAACCAGGAACGGGCGGGCAAGCAGCTCGACGAGACGGGCCGCCGTGCCGGCGATGACCGCGTGAGTGAGCGGCGGCGACAGGATGGCGGCGAACTCGTCGCCACCCAACCGGGCGACGACATCGCCCTCGCGCAGCGCGCTGCGCAGGCGGCCGGCGACGGCACGCAGCAGGGTATCGCCCGCGGCGTGCCCGAGCGAGTCGTTCACCGCCTTGAAGCGGTCAAGGTCGATGAGCAGGACCACGAGGCCCGGGTCGCCCTCGACGACCGCGCACTCGGCCAGTGCGTCGCGCAGCCGCTCGTTGAACTCGGTACGGTCGGCGAGCCCGGTCAACGCATCCAGCTGCGCCCGCGGGCCGGCGCAGGCGGCGCACAACAGCCGGCGCGCCGGCGCGGTCACGGCAAGATCCTGGGTCATGAGTTCGGCTTCGCCTCGGCTCTCTATGTCACGCTGGCAACACGAGCGCAGGCTACAATCAACGTGTTAACGGCGCGTAAATGCGCGCCGCTGGCGTCAGGGCGAGACCGGCGTGCGCATCGAGACCGGGTGGTCGACCCGGGTCAGCGTGTCCATCGAGCCGAGGCTGAGGATCACCGCGAGCCAGAACACCGCCGCAAACGAGAACACCCGGATCAGCGCCGGCCCCTCGCCGACATGCATGAACACGCCGGCGACGACGCCTGCCATCAACAAGCCGAACAACGGCGCCGTGTTGGCCCAGCCGAGCAGGCGCGCGGCGGCAAGCTCGAGGACGAGCAGGCCGATCAGGCCGAGCCAGCCGAGGATCAGCGGCCGCAGGGCGCGGCTCTGCTCGCTCATCCGCCGGCGCGTCCGGCGAGGTAGATCAGCGGGTAGAGGATCATCCACACCATGTCGACGAAGCTCCAGTACAGGCCGACGACTTCGACCGGCGTCGTGTAGCGGCGCGAGAAGCGTCGGCGGTGCGCCTGCCAGGCGATCCAGCCGACGAGCGCGATGCCGATCGCGAGGTGCACGCCGTGCAGGCCGGTGCCGATGTAGTAGAACACCCAGAACAGTTCGGCGCCGCCGTCATGCGCGCCCTTAAACTTGAAGCCGGCGCCCGGCACGTCGCCGTCGCTGATGTCGAGATACCATTCGAACACCTTGAGGCCGAGGAACAGCGCGCCGAGCAGGGCGGTGGCGACGCTCGCGGCGAGGATGCGCCGGTTGTCGCCCAGCCGCGCGAACGCCACCGCGCAGGCATAGCTGAAGCTGCTGGTGAGCAGGATCACGGTGTTAATGGTGCCGATGGCGAACTGGGTGTCGCGCGTCGCCTCGGCGAAGCCCGCCGGATGCTGGTAGCGGTAGACGCACCAGGTGAGGAACAGGCCGCCGAAGAACGGCACCTCGGAGGCGAGAAACAGCCACATGCCCGACAGCGCGGTGTCCGCCTGATAGGCTGCGTCGTGATACTGGAACTCCACTTCCGCATCCGGCCGGACTGCGGCTGCCTCAGAGGACATGCTGACGCTCCTCGGGCCTGGGATAGCTGTACGGCATCTCCGTCACCACCGGGGTGACGAAGAAATTCTCCTTCGGCGGCGGCGAGGCGGTCTGCCACTCGAGTCCGGTCGCCTGCCAAGGGTTGGCCGGGGCGCGGGCGCCGCGGAACAGCGACCAGGTGAGATAGAACAGCGGCATCAGATAGGCGACGGCGAGTATCGAGCTGCCGGCGGTCGACAGCACGTTCAGCACCTGGAACTCGGCCGGATAATGCGCGTAGCGGCGCGGCATGCCGAGATAGCCGAGGATGAACTGCGGGAAGAAGGTAAGGTTGAAGCCGAAGAAGATCAGCGCGGCGGCGACGCGCGCCCACGTCTCGGGATATAGCCGGCCGGTGATCTTCGGCCACCAGTAGTGCAGCCCGGCGAAGAACGCCGAGACCATCGCGCCGACCATGATGTAGTGGAAGTGCGCGACGACGAAATAGGTCTGGGTGAGGTGCACGTCGGCGGCGAGTGCGGCGGTGAACAGCCCGGTCAACCCGCCCATGGTGAACAGGCCGATGAAGCCGAGTATGTAGAGCATCGGCGCATCGAAACGAATGAAACCCTTGTGCAGCGTGCCGAGCCAGTTGAACACCTTGATCGCCGAGGGCACGGCGACGGCGTAGGACAGCAGCGAGAAGGTGAGCGCCGAGTACAGCGAGGTGCCGGCCACGAACATGTGGTGGCCCCAGACGAAGAACGAGATGACCGCGATCGACACCGACGACCAGGCGATGAACTTGTAGCCGAATATGCCCTTCTGGGAAAAGGCGGTGATCACCTCGCTGACCACGCCGAAGCCGGGCAGGATCATGATGTAGACGGCGGGGTGCGAGTAGAACCAGAACAGGTGCTGGAACAGCAGCGGGTCGCCGCCGATGTTCGGATCGAAGATGCCGACGCGGAAGATGCGCTCGAGTGCCAGCAGCACCAGCACCATGGTCAGCACCGGTGTCGCCAGCACGTAGAGCACGCTCGTCGCGTACAGC
Source organism: uncultured Acetobacteraceae bacterium (assembly GCA_964246775.1). GTDB lineage: Bacteria > Pseudomonadota > Alphaproteobacteria > Acetobacterales > Acetobacteraceae > CAXMMR01. The sequence goes on from CAXTSD010000039.1 coordinate 10,178, forward strand.
GACCACAGGAACAGCGGCAGGCGGTACCAGGTCATCCCCGGCGGGCGCAGGCGGTGGATGGTGACAATGAAGTTGAGCCCGGTCGCGATCGAGGAGAACCCGGACAGCGCGATGCCGCAAGCGACGGCGACGACGTGGCCTTTCGCGTAGCTGCTGGCGAGCGGCGTGTAGAAGGTCCAGCCGGTGTCGACGCCGCCGGCGAACAGCGCGTAGACGGCGCAGACGCCGCCGGCCATGAACAGGTACCAGCTCATCAGGTTGACGCGCGGAAAGGCGAGGTCGCGCGCGCCGAGCATCAGCGGGACGATGAAGTTGCCGAGCGTCACCGGGATCGCCGGCACCAGGAAGAACCACACCATGACCACGCCGTGCATGGTGAACAGCCGGTTGTAGGTCTCTGGCGAGACGATCGCGCCGCGCGGGGTCAGCAGGTTGAGCCGCATCATCGCCGCCGCGGCGCCGCCGAGGAAGAAGAAGCCGGTGATCGAGGCGAGATAGAGCAGCGCGATGCGCTTGTGGTCGGTCGTCAGCAGCCACGAGGCGAGGCTGTTCTCCCCGTCGAGGTAGCTGCGCGGGCGAGGGCTGAGCGCGGCGCCGATCCTCGGCGCCTCGCGCTGCCAGCGATCGCGGGTGACGCTCATTGCCGCTCCTCCTGCGAGAGCGACCGGTCCGCCGCGGCGGCCAATGACTTGATGTAGGCGATGATGCGCACGAGGTCCTCCTCGTCGATCTGGCCGGCGTACGACGGCATGACGTTGGCGTAGCTCGCCACCACCTGCTTGCCCGGCTGCAGGATCGAGTTCCGCAGATAGAGGTCGTCGGCGACCACCACAGTCTTGTCGGATAGCGGCACCGGGCTGCCGTAGAGACCGTTCAGCGACGGCGCGCGCACGACGCCGCCGCCGCCGCCGAGCTCGACGTTGTGACAGCCGCTGCAGCCGTAACGGCTGACCAGGGCGCGGCCTTCCGCGACCAGGCCGCCGGCGCTGCCGGTGCGCGCGAGCCAGGCCTCGAAATCCGGGCCGGAGAGCACGTCGATCTCGCCGATCATGTTGGCGTGGTCGGTGCCGCAATACTGGGTGCAGAACAGGTGGTAGGTGCCGAGCTTGTCCGGGGTGAACCAGATCGTCTCGTAACGGCCGGGCAGCACGTCGTGCTTGAGGCGGAAGGCGGGCACGGAGAAGTCGTGGATCACGTCCTCCGAGGTCATCAGCAGCTGCACCGGCCGGTTGATCGGCACATGCAGCGCGTTGATCTCGCGCTGGCCGCCGGCGTGTTCCGTCTTCCACATCCACTGCTTGCCGATGACGTAGATCTTGAGCGCGTCGGCCGGCGGCTTGCCCTCGCGCACGTAGAGGTTGGCGCCCCACAGGAACAGGCCGAAGAAGGCGACCAGCGTCGCCGAGGTCCAGCCGATCTCGATCCAGAACGTCTCCTTCGCGACGTGGCCGCGATGCAGCTTGCTGCCGGCGCGGTAACGAACGACGTAGGCGAACATCAATCCGAACACGAGCGCGAGCACGGCGACGCTCGCGAGCAGCAGGCCGCCGATCAGCGCGTCGGTCTCGCTCGCGTTCACCGAGGCCTGCGGCAGGCCGAGATTCAACGCCCGCCCCTCGCCGACACCGGTGCCGGCGCCG
>CAXTSD010000040.1:0-11797 GCA_964246775.1 uncultured Acetobacteraceae bacterium
ATCCGTGCGCGGGCGACGTCGCGGCACGTCGCGCGCCGGGCGAACAGCGCCGCCACGCGCCCGGCGAGCAGGCGGGCAACCGGTTGCGGCAGCCCGGGGATGTCGAGCAGGACGGCAAGCTCGAGCCGCTGCCGCAGACGCGTCTCGCCGGCGGTCTGATCGAGCGGCGCGTCGGCGTCGAGCTCCGGCAGCACGGCGCCGCCCGCCAGCTCGAGCAGCGGCGCGATCCCGGGATGGACGGACGGCTCGCTTTGCGGGCCGCCCGCCGCCGGAGCCGAGGCAGGCCGCTCGGCCGGTGATCCGGGCAGCGTCTCAAGGAACGGCGTGAGCAGCCGAGACGAGGCTTCGGCCAGTGCCACCGCAGGCTGCAGCACCGGCCGGTCGAGAGGATCCGTCTCGAGATGCATCGCCCTCATGCCCCGCCGAATGCGTCGGCATGATCCCGGCGCCGCCCCGCCGTGTCAAACGAGGGGTGTGGCTGAAGTGCCGCGCTGGCGTCGTGATCAAGGCCGAAGCGGTTCGCGTCGCCCGGGGGCATAGCGGGCATGGCTCCCGCCTTGCGCGGCCCGCTCAGGGCGGCAAAGCCCGACCACGTGATCCGCTGTCCCAAAATATTGACTCAGGCATTATGTTTTTAGCGTAGCGTCGGAAAAGCTTGGTCGTCGTCAGTCTTTATACACGCGACTGGTGAAAAAATCATGGATGAATGCACGTGTAAGTGGTAAACCGGTTGTCATTGGCAACGGAGCTCTCTCATGCGTGTTCTTCTGGTCGAGGACGATCTGACCGCCGCCCGCGGGATCTCCCTGATGCTGCGTGCCAATGGCGCGATCGTTGATCAGACCGATACCGGTGAGGAGGCGCTCGAGCTGGTGCGCCACTACGACTACGACGTCGTCGTGCTCGACCTGATGCTGCCGGACATGGAGGGCTACGAGGTTGTCCGCCGGATGCGGGCCGCGCGCATGAGCACCCCGGTGCTGATCCTGTCCGGACTGTCCCGTCCGCAAGCCAAGGTGAAGGGCTTTGGCATGGGCGCCGACGATTTCATCACCAAGCCGTTCGACAAGTCCGAGCTGATCGCTCGCATGCAGGCGGTGATCCGCCGCTCCAAGGGCTTCAGTCAGCCGACCCTCAAGATCGGACCGCTGGAGCTCAACCTGGACAGCCGCGACGTGATGGTCGACGGCGTGCCGGTGCGACTGACCGGCAAGGAGTATGCGATACTCGAGCTCCTGGTGCTGCGTCGCGGCATGGTGCTGACGAAGGAGGCGTTCCTCAATCACCTCTACGGCGGCATGGACGAACCCGAGGTGAAGATCATCGACGTGTTCATCTGCAAGCTGCGCAAGAAGCTTGCCGCCTACAACGCGGACAGCCTGATCGGCACCGTCTGGGGCCGCGGCTACATGCTGCGCGATCCGAACGCTCCGGCGGAGTTCCTGGTCGCCGACGACATGCAGCCGCACCCGCACTCGCATCCTGGCGCCGCCGCGGCGATGGAGGAGCGTGACGCCAGCGGCCACGGGCGCTTTGCCGCCTAGTGTCCCGAACCAGCAGTTCGCCATGCTCGTTCGTGCTGGTTCGGGGGCACTAGCGCGGGCCAAGCGCGCCGCCGCGATCAGGCCGGATCAGACGGTGAACTGCTCGGCGATGATGCGTTCCGACAGCCCCTGATCGGGATCGAACAGTATGGTGGTGCGGACGGTGCGGTCCTCGCTGACGGCGACCGAGGCGACGTCGCGCACCTCGGTGAAGTCGGCGACCGCGGCAACCGGCCGCTTGTCCGCCTCGAGCACCTCGAACAGCACGTCGGCGGTGCTGGGCAGCAGCGCACCGCGCCAGCGGCGTGGGCGGAACGCGCTGATCGGCGTGAGCGGCAGCAGGTTTGCCGAGAGCGGCACGATCGGGCCGTGCGCGGACAGATTGTAGGCGGTCGACCCGGCGGGGGTCGCGATCAGCACGCCGTCGCAGATGAGTTCGAGCAGCCGCACCCGGCCGTCGACGGTGATGCGTATCTTCGCCGCCTGACGCAACTGGCGCAGCAGCGACACTTCGTTGAGCGCCAGCGCCTCCTCGACCGCGCCGGCGCGGGTGACGACGTGCATGCGAAGCGGATGCAGGGTCGCCGCCTGACCGCGGGCGAGGCGCTCCGGCAGCTCCTCTTCGCTGAACGGGTTCATCAGGAAGCCGACCGAGCCGCAATTCATGCCGTAGACCGGTATGTCGGCGTCGAGCGTGTGGTGCAGGGTCTCCAGCATGAAGCCGTCGCCGCCGAGGCAGACGATCGCGTCGGCCTGCTCGAACGGCGTCTCGCCGTAGCGTTCGATGAGGCGGCGTCGGCTTTCGCGGGCAAGGTCGGTCGGCGCTGCGGCAAAGGCGAGGCGGTCGAAGCGGCACGGCGCCGGCAACTCGCCCGGTTCGTCCACCAGCAGGTCCTGCGCAGCGAGTGGCGGGGCGTCCGGCATGGTCAGGCGAGCCGCCGATGCTCAAGCACCGGCATGCGGGCGCGCAGCGCGGCGATCGCGTCGCGGTCGATCGTGGTCGTCGCGTAGCCCGGCTCGTCGGCGAGCAGCTGCGCCAACTCGCCCCAGGGATCGCAGATCAGCGAGTGACCCCAGGTCGCACGCGCCTCGCCGGAGCCGACATGATGTTCGCCGCAGGTCGCCGCGGCGGCGAACCAGCATTGCGTCTCGATCGCCCTGGCGCGCAGCAGCACCTCCCAATGGGCGCGCCCGGTCTCGCGCGTGAACGCCGCCGGCAACAGCACGAGATCGGCGCCGGCGCGGCGCAAGGCCAGGAACAGCTCGGCGAAGCGCAGATCATAGCAGATCGCGCAGCCGACGCTGACGCCGGCGACCGCGAAGGTGACGATGTCTGTGCCGGCGCCGTAGCTGTCGCTCTCGCGATAGCCCTGGCCGTTCGGGGTCGTCACGTCGAACAGGTGGATCTTGCGGTAGCGGGCAAGCTCGCTGCCATCCGGGCCGAAGACCAGCGAGGTGTTGAATAGCAGCGGATCGCCCTCGATGCGCTCGCCGATGGAGCCGCCATGCAGGGTTATCCCGTGCTCGACGGCGATCGCGCGCAGCATGGCGTAGATCGGCCCGGCCTCGCTCGAGCCGGGTCCAGGCAGGCGCTCGGCGGCGTCACGCTTGACTTGCTGGGTGCCGCCAAGACAGCTCCACATCTCGGGCAAGGTGACAAGGTCAGGCCGGTCGGCCTCGACGGCGGCCTGGATGAGGCGGCTCGCGGCCGCCATGTTGGCGCCGACATCGCTGCCGGGCGCCAACTGAATGACGCTTACCCGCATCGGACGCGGCAGTGCAGGGAGAACGGGCTCATGGGGCGAGGATGAAGCACCGTCAGCAGTTCGCGGGCAAGCCCGTTCGCCGCCTCAGGTCGCAGGCTAGTGTCGCTCCGACGAGGCGGGAAGCAGGGTCAGCAAGCCCTCCGGCAGCGGCTCGTTCAGCGCCGCGTCGAAGCGTCGGCCAAGCTGACCCCGTAGCCACGCATCGAACATCGACTGCTCTGGCGGCCTGGGCTGCAGAGGCCTTGCCGATGCCATCGTCTCGCTGCCCGGTTTTGGTGGATCGCACGTCATCATATCTTAATGATGGCGGTGGCGATGAGTTCCCGTCCTGTCAAGCCTGACGTCAGGCGCGTCTCTGAACAGTCACGTAAGATGCCGCGTCGGCTCAGATATAGGCGCTCCAGGTCATGAACACGATGACGAGAAACAGCACGCCGCCGATCCAGAACACGATCGGGTAGCCGAACGGCTCGGCCGGGATGCGTGCGAGGGCGTTGACCAGAGCCGGCGCGCTGGGGCCCGGGCGGGTATGCGCGACCCGGTCGATCAGGCCGAACGTGCCATCGGCGCCGACCTCGCGGTTCTCGATCTCCTGCGCGGTCGGCATCGACGCGGCCGGATGAGCCGCGGTCGCCTGCGAGGGGTGAGGGTCGAGTGCCATGCCGGCGTGCTCCTGGTCGTGTCGTGCGGTCGTCATCGACGTAAAAGCGCCGCGCCGCGCCGGGTTGCGCAGCGTGGGGCGACGCCGTCTCATCGGCGGAGACGGTGCTGCGGGCGTCGTCGCTTGCGCGTGCGTCGGCGTGTGGGGTGCGCTACTGTCATCAGGCAACAAAGTCCAGCCGCAACCGGAGCCGCCGCATGCCTTACCTCGTCGCCGCCGACCTGCCCGACCTGCAAGCGGGGCAGCGCTTCCGCGCCGCGCTCGATGCCGGCGGCATCCTGCGGATACCCGGCGCACATAACGGCATGGCCGCCTTGCAGGCGAAGGCGGCGGGATTTTCCGCGTGCTACCTGTCCGGGGCGGCGATGACGGCCTCGATGGGTCTGCCCGATCTCGGCGTGATCACCGTCGACGAGGTCGGCTTCTTCGTCCGGCAGGTGAGCCGCGCCTCCGGCCTGCCGGTGCTGGTTGACGGCGATACCGGCTATGGCGAGGCGCTCAACGTCATGCACATGGTGCGCAGCTTCGAGGATGCCGGCGCCGCCGCCGTGCATCTCGAGGACCAGCTGTTGCCGAAGAAGTGCGGCCACCTGAACGACAAGCGTCTTGCCGAGCCGGGCGACATGGCGGCCAAGATCGCCGCCGCCGTGAAGGCGCGGCGCCACCTCTATGTGATCGCCCGCACCGATGCGGCCGGCAGCGAGGGGATGGAGGCTGCGGTGTCTCGGGCGAAGCTCTATATCGAGGCCGGCGCGGATGCGATCTTTCCGGAGGCGCTGACCACCGCCGAGATGTTTTGCGAGTTCGCCAGGCGAATGCCTGGCGTGCCATTGCTCGCCAACATGACCGAGTTCGGCCGCACGCCGTTCTTTACCGCCGACGAGTTCGAGTCGATGGGCTACCGGATGGTGATCTGGCCGGTGAGTTCGCTGCGCGTCTCGGCCCGGGCGACCGAACGTCTCTACACTGCGATCGCGCGGGATGGCGGCACCCACAACCAGATCGAGCAGATGCAGACCCGCAAGGAGCTGTATGCGACGATCGGCTACCACGACTACGAGGCGCTCGATGCCTCGATCGTGACCACGGTGGTGCCGGAGGCGATGCCGCAACGCCGGGCGGGCTGAAGCCGCCGCGACGCCCGGGAGCCGCCGCCACCCTTCGTCCCGCATGAGCACGCCTGGCCTTGTCATGCGCCTTGAAGCCGGGGTCGTGCGCTTGGCGCTTCGGCTGTTGCGGGTGCTCGGTCCGGTCGGCGCCTCCAACCTGTGCGGCGCCGTCGCCCGCGCCGTCGGCCCGTTGCTGCCGGTCTCGCGCGTCGCGCACCGCAATCTCGCCTGGGCGATGCCCGAGCTTGAGCGGGCGGCCAGGCGCCGGGTGGTGCGCGGGGTGTGGGACAATCTCGGCCGCACGGTCGGCGAGCTGCCGCACGTCGCCGGCCTGCGCGAGGCGGCGCGGAGCGGGCCTGGCTGGGTGATCGAGGGCGGCGAGGTGCTGCGGGCGCTGGCCGAGCGGGGCGGACCGGCGATCCTGGTCTCCGGCCATATCGGCAATTGGGAGATGCTTCCCGCGGCCTGCGCCCGTTACGGCGTGGCGTTCTCAAGCCTGTATCGCGCCGCCGACAACCCGCTCGTCGACCGCGAGATCGTCCGCCTGCGCCAGAACGCGTTGGCTGCGAGCGACGGCGGCCCAGGGATGCCGCCAGGGATGCCGACGGTGCCGATGTTCGCCAAAGGGTCGAAGGGCGCGAGGCAGGCGCTCGCGCATCTGCGTCGCGGCGGCTTTCTCGGCATGCTGGTCGACCAGAAGATGAATGACGGCATCGAGGCGAGGTTTTTTGGCCGCCCGGCGATGACGGCCTCGGCGCTGGCGAGCCTTGCGGTGCGAACCGGCTGCCCGGTCATCCCCGGCTATGTCGAGCGGATCGGACCGGCGCGGCTGCGCGTCATCGTCGAGCCGCCGCTCACTTTGGCTGCCACCGGCGACGCGGCGGCCGACGTGCTGGCACTCACCCAGGCGGTGAACGATCGCCTGGAGGCCTGGATACGCCGCCGGCCGGAGACCTGGCTATGGCTGCACCGGCGCTGGCCGAAGCAGGTCTACTGATACCGACGCCCGCTGACCGCGACGCTTGCGGTCAGCGAGCGTTGGTATCGCGCCGGGTTGGCGGCCGGCGAGACCCGGTCGAGTCGTGGCGATCTGCTCGAGCTACGGCGCGGTCTGGTGGCGGTGCCCGTCCGGGTCGATGACGAGCGCCGCAACCGAGGCGCGCCAGAGCATGCGGGTGGCGGCGATATCGGTCGAGTGCGAGCGCACGGGGCGGGGATCGCGCGGCGCGCGATAGCCCAGCAGCTCGAGATGCGGCACCCCGGCGGTGGGGAGCATCGGCAGCACGTCGACGACGGCGCCGGGCAGCGCGTCGAGGCGCTGCTGCTCGGCGCCCTCGTTCAGGCTCGGCGTGCCGGCGGCAAGGCCGATCCCGGCGTAGAAGGCCCGGCTTGCCGCGACGTCGGCGACGCTGATCGCGGAATGGTCGATGCCGAGCGCCTCGCCGCCGACGGCCTTGCGGTCGCGCCAGGCCGGCGGCGCGTCTGCGAATTGCAGCAGTTCGAGCGGGTGGCCATCCGGGTCGCGAAACTTGAAGGCGGTGACGCCGCCCGACGACGCCGGCAGGCGCTGCGGGCCAGCCTCGCTGATCGGGGTGGCGCCGGCGGCGGCGTGCAGCCGGGCATAGGCGGCGTTGATGTCGGTCACGACGATGGCGAGGTGCTGGAACCACGGCGAGGCGGCGTTGCTCGGTTCCGGATAGGGCTGCCCGGGGTTGGCGAAACGCTCGAGCGACAACGACTGCTCGCCGAGCGACATCCGCTGGCGCTCGCCGCCGCCGGAGAGTTCGAGCAGCGCCAGTTCGTCGGACGGGATCGCCGCCGCCGCGCCGTCCGGCGAAAACCCGAGCGCCTCGACGTAGAAGCGGGTGAGCCGCGCGAGATCGTTGGTGACGAGGCAGAAGCCGGTGACGGCGTAGAGGCGGGTCATGGCCCTTCGGCGCCGCGCACGTTGACGAAGATCGCCCGTAGCGTGTGCGAAGCGCAGAGGAACAGGCGCGAGCGGTTGCGGCCGCCAAAGGCGAGGTTCGCAACCGTGTCCGGCACCAGTATCTTGCCGAGCAGCGCGCCCGACGGATCGATGCAATGCACGCCGTCGGCGGCGCCGCTCCAGATGTTGCCGTGCTCGTCGCAGCGGAAGCCGTCGGCGTAGCCCGGCGAGACCTTGTGGAACTCGCGCCCGCGTGAGAGGCGCCTGCCGTCCTCGCTCACGTCAAAGGCGCGGATGAACTGCCGCGGCGAGACGTCGAACTGGCCGCCGGTTTCGGCGACGTAGAGCGTGCGCTCGTCAGGCGAAAACGCGAGGCCGTTCGGCCCCTCGAAGTCATCCGCCATGACGCTGAGCGAGCCGTCCGCCGGATCGAGCCGGTAGAGCAGCGGCGGCAGTTCCGGCGTCTGCTTGCCGCCTTCGTAATCCGTGCTGATGCCGTAAGGCGGGTCGGAAAACCAGATCGTGCCGTCGGAGCGGCAGATCACGTCGTTTGGCGAGTTGAGCCGACGGCCCTCGTAGTGGCTCGCGAGCACCGTCTGCCTGCCGTCGAGCTCGGTGCGGGTGATCGAGCGGCCGTGATGCGAGCAGCCGATCAGCCGGCCCTGCCGGTCGCGGGTATGCCCGTTGGCGAAATGCGACGGCTGGCGAAACACCGAGACGCCGCCGCTTTCGCTCCAGCGCAGGATGCGGTCGTTCGGCAGGTCGCTGACCAGCAGGCAGTCGGCATCGGCGAACCACACCGGGCCCTCCAGCCAGCGATAGCCCTCGCCGAGCGTCTGCAGCGGCGCGTTCGGCAGCACGTAGGACTTGAAACGCGGGTCGATGATCTGAAAGCCCTGCATCGGGCCGCTCAGCCGATGTGGCAGGGTGCCCGCCGCGGCTCGACATGCAGCTGCACCGTCATCAGCACGGCCGGCTCGTGGCCTATGGTGCCGGATCTGTGGCCATGGCGGCCTTGCGCGTCCCTGACGCAGTTCTGGTCCTCGCCGAACGAGAACTCGCCCGGCCCCTGCTCGATGCGCGTGCCGTCCATGCTCTCTATCCACCAGCGGCCGGACAGCACGGTAATCCATTGCGGCGCCGGGTTCTCGTGCCAGTCGCCGATCCAGCCGACGGGCTGGACGGTGAACACGACGGTCGATGGGCAGGTCGGCTGCTTGTCGTTCCATTGCGGGTCGGCGCCGCCGACGCCCTTCAACTCGAAGCTGCCGAGCGCGCACTGCGCCTGATGGCTCACGCCGGCTTCGTCGACCCAGAGGTGCCAGTAGGGGATACTGGGTTTTTCTCCCGTTCTTGCTCCCGGGGCGTGCTGATCCGGCTTGGCTGCCATGCCGCTCTCGAGGACGGCACGTGGAATTGGCATGCGCATGGCAGTTCCTTGAGCGGCAGGGGGGTGCGTCAGGCGGCCAGGCGCTGATTGATGTGGTCGGCGACGCGCAGCGCGTTGGCGATGATGGTCAACGTCGGATTGACGGCGCCGATCGAGGGGAAAAAGCTCGCATCGGTGACGTACAGGTTGTCGAGCTGGTGCGCCTTGCAGTCGAGGTCGAGCACCGAGGACGCCGGATCGGTGCCGAACCGCAGCGTGCCGGCCTGATGCGCGGTGCCGTTGATCGGGATGTCCTTGCCGAGATACAGCTTGCGGTCGATCAGCTTCGGAAATGCGCCCATCGGCAGCGTCAATTCCTGAAGCTTGGCGCGCAGGCGGCGCGCGGCTTGCTGGTCGCCGTCGGTGATGTCGAGGACGATGCGCTCGCCGTCGTAGCGTATCCGGTTCTCCGGCCGCGGCAGGTCCTCGCTCTGCAGCCAGAAATCGATCGAGTGTTGCGCCATCTTTTCGAACGGCATCTCGGGCAGCAACGGCATCAGCGCCTGCAACGGCGCCTCGCCCCTGATCTGCTCGCCGTGCGAGGTCGCGCACATCTGGATCAGCCCAAGCGGAAAATCCCAATCCGGCGCGCCGAAATAGTAGTCGCTGACGGCGAGCGTCTTTTGGAACACGGTGTGGTTCGGCTCCTTGAGCAGCGCCATCACCACCGACATGTCGTGACGCATGTAATTGCGCCCGACCTGATCGGAGCCGTTGGCAAGCCCGGTCGGATGCGCATCGTTATGCGAGCGCAGCAGCAGCAGGGCGGAGCTGAGCGCGCCGCAGGCGACGACGACGATGTCGGCCGAATACTGTTCGAGCTGGTTGTCGCGGATCGCGTTCACGCGGGTGACGCGTCGCCCGGCGGGGTCGGTCTCGAGCCGGGTGACGTTGGCATGCGTCAACAGGGTGAAGTTGGGATAGGCGGCGATCGTCGGGTCGACGTTGATCACCTGCGCGTCCGCTTTCGCGTTGATCGCGCAGGGAAATCCGTCGAAGGCGTCGCAGCGGATGCACGGGCTGTAGGTGGTGGCGCTGCCGTCCGGGTTCTGATCGAGCTTGATGCCGAGCGGCAGGTGAAACGGCCGCAACCCCTCGCGGGTAAAGATGTCGTTGAGCTGCTGGATGCGCGGCTCGTGCTTGATCGGCGGGTAGGCGTAAGGCGCGCTCGACCACGGCTCGGTCGGGTCCTCGCCGCGCTCGCCATGCACGCAGTAGAGCGCCTCGGCCTCGGTGTAGTACGGCTCGAACACGTCGTAGCCGACCGGCCAGGCGGGCGAGACGCCGCCGTAATGGCGGAGCTCGCCAAAATCCCGCTCGCGCAGGCGCAGCAGCGCGGCGCCGTAGACCTTCGAGTTGCCGCCGACGAAATAGTGCAGCCCCGGATGGAACGAGCGTCCGTTGCCGCCATACCAGGTCTCCTCCGCCTGGTACTTTCCGTCGACGAAGACGGTTTTTGCGTTCCAGTTCTCGCGCGAGCGCGGCAGGTAGCCGCCGCGCTCGAGCATCAGGATGCGCTTGCCGCTCGGCGCCAGGCGCTGCGCCAGCGAGCCGCCGCCAGGGCCGCTGCCGATGACGATGACGTCGTAATGATCACCGGACATCGCGGCCGATCCTCTGATGGAGACGCACTCGCGGGTAGAGCGGACGCAAGATCACCCGAGATCCGGCAAACGCATAACGCGCAACGCGGTTCAGCCCGGCGCGCGGTCAAGAGTGCGGCAGGAAAGTGACACACACCGACACGTGATACGCATGACGGGAAATCTGCGGCATGACGACCGGCGAGCGGGCGCGTGCTCTGTCGCGCCGGCCGACGGAAAGGCGGACGCCAATGCAGCGAACTCGCTCGAGCTTGCGCCGGATGCTGCCGGTCGTTCTCGCCGCCGTCGTGCTGCCGGTTGCGGCGCGCGGGCAGGCGCCGACGGCGAACCAGCCCGCGGCGCCGAGCGGCGGCGCCAACGCGCCGCTGTCGAATAGCGGCTTTGCCACCGGTCCGTCCCAGGAAGTCGCGAACCCGCAGATCGGCGCCCTGTTCGGCGCGCCGTTCTCCGACCAGCATCTGTTCGGCGACTGGGCGGGTGCGCGCACCTGGCTGTCGGATCGCGGCGTGCAGGTCGATCTCGACTGGCTGACCGAGAACGCCGGCAACGTTTCCGGCGGCCGTCGCGAGACGTTCACGTTCTCCGGGCAGGTCGGCTTCGAGACCGACATCGACCTCGGCAAGCTCGCCGGGCTGACCAATGCGGCGTTCCACAGCATGATCGTCAACGGCAATGGCCGCAACCTGTCGGCCGACGCGCTCGGCGACGACCTCGGCACGGTGCAGGAGATCTATGGCGGCCGCGGCAACGTCATCGCGCACCTGGTCTACGCCTATGGCGAGCAGGTGCTGGCGCACAACAAGGTCGATCTCGTCGGCGGCTGGCTGCCGGTCGGCACGTATTTCGCCTCCTCGCCGCTGTATTGCGACTTCATGAATGTGCTGACCTGCGGCAATCCGCATCCGCTGCCGAACTACCCCGGCGAGGCGGACTGGCCGCAGGCCTCGTTCGGCGGCCTGGTGCGCGTGGTGCCGACGCCTTACCTCTACGCCATGGCCGGCGTGTTCTCGGTCGACACCAATTTCGGCACCGGCGGCGGCGGCATCTCCGGCTGGGCGTGGGCGGACCCGAACAAGTCAGGCGTGTCGATCCCGCTCGAGTTCGGCTTCGTGCCGCTGGTCGGAAAGTCCGGCCTGATCGGGCATTACAAGATCGGTTTCGACCACGACACCCACTCATACGCCAACGTCACCAACAGCCTGACGCCGAACCTCGCGCCGCAGGGTCACAACCGCAACGACGAGTATGTGCTGGTCGACCAGATGCTGCTGCGCCAGGGCAAGGCCGACACCGATGGCGTGATCGTGTTCGGCGGCTACGTGCATGCGACCGCCGAGGTGAGCCCGCTCGCGCAGCAGGCGTTTGCCGGCATCACCTCCACCGGCGCCGCCTGGCACCGCCCGGGCGACACCTTGGGCGTCGTCTGGCACTGGATCGAGATGAGCGCCGCCTTCACCACCGCGCAGGAGGCGACGCAGGCGCTCGGCAGCAGCGTCGAGTTGCCGCCTGTGGACGGGTTCGGCCCCGCCTACGGGCCGCAGAACACCGAGCAGGTGGTCGAACTGCAATACGCCGCCGGCCTGTATCGCGGCGTCACCCTGATGCCGGATTTCCAGTACATCATTCGCCCCGGCGCGACGTCGCTCACGCGCAACGCCGCTGTGCTGGGGTTTCGCACCAACGTGAATTTTTGAAGAACAGGCAAGGGGCAAAGCCCCATACGCGTTAAGATAGCGTTTGACACGGCGCGAATCGGT
>CAXTSD010000041.1:0-11535 GCA_964246775.1 uncultured Acetobacteraceae bacterium
CGGGCGGTGTGGCGCCGTCCGAGGTGGTGGCGGCACTCAAGCAAGCCTCGAACGGGCTGCTGGCCGTGGCGGCCTTGGCCGGCGAGGGCGCGGGCGCCGTCTGCATCGTCGCGCCTGCACGCACCGCCATCGCCATGCCCGGCGCGCCTCCCCGACTATACTTGCGAAATACCACGAGTCGGCTTTTCCGTCCACCAATTTCGCGAGGTTTCGGCGGGCTAATACAGGGTCGCCTCGTCGAGTTCGTCGAGGTCGATGCCGAGGCCGAACCAGGCGGCGTTGCCGGTGTCTTGCAGCCCGGTCGGGTCGGCCTGGTGGCAGAAACCCCAGCCGGGCGCGACGGCGAGGACTGGGGTTGCGAGGCGCCTGGCGATCCGGTCGGCGAGGCGATAGAGCGCCAACGGATGCGTCGGCAGCGGCAGCCACAGGCCGAGCGTCGGGTCGTCGTCGCGCCGCCTGGCGAGAAACAGCGCGGCATCGCTCAGCAGCGGCACCGCCGCGCCACCGGGCCGGAACAGCCGCGCGTCGCTGAGTTCGGGCAGCGATCGCAGGGCCGGTATGGTGCGGCTTGGCGGGGCGGCGGGAGAGACGCCGAGCAGCGCCAGGCCGGGCCGGTCGCAGCTGGCGAGGGCTGCCGACCAGGGTGGCGGCAGCGCCATGCCGTCGGGGCCGACGGGGTCGGGCAGGCAGGCAGGGGGCAGGCAGGCGGGGAGCACGCCGAGCGCCTCGGTCAGCCGCGCCGCCAGGCTTGCCTCGCCGTCGCAGCAGGCATCGATGACGGCGTGGCGCAGGCTGTCGGAAAGCTCGGCCGCGAGCAGGGCGTCGACATGTTCGGCAAGGCCCAGCGACACGATCCTGAAGCGCAGTTCCGCGGTTGCCGCCTGCCACGCTTCGTCCGGCGGCGCCCCGGCCGATGTCGCGACCAGCCGACCCTCCGGCACGCTTGCCGGATCGAGCCCGGCAAGCGGCACGCCGAGCACCGAGGCGGCGAGGACGAGGCAGTCTGGCGCGGGTGTGAGCGACCAGGCGACCGCACCATCGGCGTAACAGCGCAGCAGCGCCGGACCCGTCCAACCGACGCAATCCGGTTGCAGGGCGACCAGATGGCGAGCGTCGGCCAGCAGGGTGATCGTGCCCGGGCCTCGCGGCGGATGCGGCACGGCGAGGGCCGAGGTTTGTGCCGCCGCTGCGGTCAGTTGCGCGCGCAGCGGGGCAAGCTGATCGTGCGAAAAAACGACGCAGGATTGCGGATCGCAGACCAGGGTTTCGTCAGGGCCGCGCACCGCCAGCGCGCCGCCCGGCAACAGCACCAGCGACAGGTCGGCGGTGGCGGCGAGCGGCAACCGGCTGACGCTGAGCGTCGGCAACCGGGCGTGCGGGTTCGCGAGCGTCACGTCCAGCCGGCGCAGCAGGGCGATCGCGGACGCGTCACCGAGGTCCATGGCGATGGCGGCGTGCTGATCCCGCGGGCCACTGCTTGCGTTCCAGGAACGATGCACACCGCACCCTTCTGCTAGTGGCCTGAGGTCGTTATCAACCTATGGTAGTTTGTTGTGAGCGCTCCGACAACTCCTGGGATTCTCGGTCACGATCAATCTTTCGCTTGAGTTTCGCAGAACAACTTGCGATAGTGTTCGTGCGAAACTCAGGCGATAGAATGATCGAGCGGTTGGCAGGTGATGGTTTGGGCGGCAGGCGGGTCGCCCTGTGAGCGCGGGGGTAGCCAGCTTTGCGTCCCCGCCATCGGCGCTGCACCGCGTGCTGGCGCTGGCCGAGGGGCCGGGCAGCCCCGAGGAGCGGCTGGAGCGTATTCGCACAGAGTTGCTCAGCTTGATCGATCGGCCAGCCTGCGACGCGCCTTTGACCAAGCGACAACTCGCGACGCTGATGCTGCTGGCGCAAGGGCTGAGCAACCGCGCCATCGCCAGGCGCCTTGAGATTGGCGAGGAGACGGTGAAAAGCCACGTCAAGGCGCTGCTCGAACGGCTCAACTTGAACAACCGGACAGCGCTGGTGCTGTGGGCGATCCGTCAGGGGGTCGTCTCTGTCTAGCCGGGCGGCTCCGGCATCGCTAGTTAAGCTGCCGGCCTGGTGTTCACGAAATCGTTGACGAAGCAAGAAATCGCTAACGTTTCTTCGCCGAAAACGTTTAAAGCTGCGCGTGGCACATATGAGAGGTTGCACCGACCCTCACCGCCGCGCGCCTCCCGCGCTGCCGGAACAACCGGCGGACTGGGACCTGCTTCGGACGTCTGCGCCATGCTGCACAAGCTTGATGACCTGCTGCTCGAAACCTTGTTTCGGCCGTTCCTGGGCCGGGCCGAATGCCTGGTCTCCGGCGCCACTCTGGCGCGCGCAAGCCTAGTCGGGGCGCTGACGTTGCAGACCGCGGTGCTGGCCTGGGACCTGCGGGTGATGTCCGATCCGTTGGCGCTCTGCTTGCCAGGCGGCGTGTTGCTCGCCGAATTCATCGTCGCCGGCCTGGTGCAGGCCGAGATCGACCTCGCCGAAGCGGCGATGGCTCGCGGCGCGGCCTCACCGGCGCGCAGCCGGCTGGTCGCGTTCCGCCTGATGATGCTGCCGATGCTGGGCGTCGCCGTCTGCGTCTGGCTTGGCTCAGCGTTCCGACTGCCCGATCACTGCAGCCTTGCCGCCGTCGTGCTGTGGTTCGCGACGCTGTTCCTCGTCTCCGCCGATCGAGACCGGGCAGTTCTGATCCTGCCGGAGTTTCGCGTGTCGATGCCGCGTCGGCAGCAGGGGTTGGCGTCGGCCTGTGTTGAACGACGCGGAGTGCCACGGTGATGTTCGCTTCAAAGTTGCAACAAAGATATTGCCTGGCCGCATTTTAGTATGTTATAGAGGTCTGCAACCTTGGATGGTCTTTAGCCAAGGTGACTGTATAGGGCAGAAGCCATGGCTGTCGTTGTCACGCCGCTGCTAAGTGGAGCCGACACCCTGCTGGATCGGTTGTGGCGAGCGAGGATGGTCAAGGAGCCGGTGCTGTTGCTGCCGGACTGGATGGATTGCGCATTCCCGGACCTGACGGGGGTCGCGTCTGGCGATGAGGCGTTGCTGCGCCAGCGGCTGTTGCTGGTCGGCGCCCAGCTTGGCGCCATTGGCATCGCCACAGTCGCGCGGGCCGTGTTCGGACGCGGCGGCGCTGCGGATCGTCAGGCACAATTGCTGGCGCTGGCCGGCTCCGCCGCCTGGCACGGCGAGGCCGCGTTCGCCAACCGCCGCGGTGCGGACGGCGCCTTCTATGAATTACGCACCGCGGTGGCCGGAGCCGCGCTGCATGCCCAGCACGCTGCGCTCGCCTTGTCACAGACATTGCGCGTCGAGGCGGTTGGCAGCCGGGGCGAACTATGTCTGCCTGTCGGGGCGCGCTGCCTGTCGGTGGCCTGTGCGCTACGCGACATCATGGTGCGCTTGCTCGATGCCGGGGAGGCTCAGCTTGCCTGCCAGGTCGGGCGGCTGAGCCAGTTGCCCCAGGCGCTGCTGCCGCCCGCTCTCGCCGGGCTTGATGAGGCCGCTTGCATACGGCTCGCTGGCTGACGCGTCTGTTCATGCGTCTGACTATAAGTTGCGGCGGCGCGTTTACCGGATGGTAACACTAATCGTGTAAACTCGGCTGGTCTCTAGCAACGAGGCCGACCGATGCTGGCGTTTCCGCCTATCCGCTATCGCCCGGCGAACTCGTGGCAGTCCTGCGACGCGCGGACTTCACCGTGATCGTCCTGCCGCGCCGGCTCGTCGGCGGCCTCGGCGAGGCACCCTGCCAGACGACCCGGCGCATCAGCTTGGCCGAGGTCGAGCCGGGCGAGGAGGCGACGCACTACCGCCTGCGCTTCTCGCCTGCTTTCGAGGCGCAGTTCGAGCGCGACACGGGACCGGAGCGATGCCGCGCTTCCGTACGCTATAACCTGGCAGCGCTGGTTCTCAGCAATCTGTTCCTGCTCGACTACTTCGCCATGCTCCCCGACGTCGCCTGGCGGGCGCTCATCGTCCAGCTTGGCCTGATCGCTCCGATCGCGCTCGCGACCACGGCGTATGCCTGGATGAAGCCGCCGACCTCCCGGCGCGAGGCGGTGCAGGTCGCCGCGACGCTACTCGGCCTTGTGGCCAGCATGGTCGTCTATCACGGCAGCACGCTGCCCGCAGCGGCGTTCTTCCGCTACTGCCCGGTGCTGACGGTGCTGTTCATCAACGTCGTGCTGAACGTGCGCTTTCGGCTCGCGGTCATCACGTCGGTCGTCATCGTGCTCTGCAGCGCCGCCGATCTCTGGTCGTATGATGGGGCGAGCTCCGACACCAAGGGGCTGATCGCATGTCCCAGCGTGCGCCCCGGCGTGTCCACGCTGCTCCCCAATCCTCGCCTCCACCGCGCGCAGCGGCGGAGCTATATCCTGAACGCGCGCGAGCAGTTGCAGCGCGACGCGGCGGCCCGGCTCGCGGCGGAGCGGGCGAGCGAGGCGCTGCAGCGTGCGCGCGAGCGGGAGGAGGCCGCCCTGGCAGCGGCGGCGCATGCGGCGGAGTTGCGCGACGCGCAACGGATCGCACGCATCGGGACGTGGCGGCGCGACCTGATCGAGAACACTCTGGCGGTGTCCGACGAGTTGCACCACCTGCTCGGCACCGACCCGGCGACCTTCGATCCGGAGCGCGTCGACCTGCAAGCGTTTGTTCACCCGGAGGATCGGGCGGCATTCAGGCGCGCGCGCGAGACCGCGCAAGCCGGCGCGTTGCAGGGCGAGCACGAATGGCGGGCGCTGCGCGCCGATGGCAGCGTCGCCTGGTTCTGGGCCGAGACCCGTTTCGAGACGGACGATGCCGGCCGTGTCGTCGCCGTGCGCGGCGTGTGTCAGGACGTCACCGAGCAACGCGCCACGTCGGAGCGCATCTACAAGCTCGCCCATCACGACGCGCTCACCGGGCTCGCCAATCGGGCGCTGCTGAACGAGCGCGTGAGCGAGGCGATGGCTCGCGCCCGGCGCACCAACGGCAGCCTAGGCGTGCTCTGCCTCGACCTCGATGGGTTCAAGGCCGTCAACGACCTGCACGGCCATGCCGCAGGCGACCAGTTGCTGCGCGAGGTTGCGGCACGGTTGTGCCGCAGCGTACGCGAGACGGACACCGTCGCACGCCTCGGCGGCGACGAGTTCGTCGTGTTGCAGAGCGATCCGGCACCTCCGGAAGCGGTGCGCGCGCTTGCCGAGCGGCTCGTC
Organism: uncultured Acetobacteraceae bacterium; assembly: GCA_964246775.1. GTDB lineage: Bacteria > Pseudomonadota > Alphaproteobacteria > Acetobacterales > Acetobacteraceae > CAXMMR01. Next base: position 5,226 of record CAXTSD010000041.1, read on the forward strand.
GCGACGCTGGCCGAGCCGTATGACCTCGGCAACGGCTTGGCCCAGGGCATCGTCACGACATCCGTCGGCGTCGCGCTGTTTCCCGATGATGGCGACGATCCTGACATGCTGCTGCACAACGCCGACACGGCGCTGTATCGAGCCAAGTGGGCAGGCAAGAACACTGCGGCGTTCTTCCAGCCGGAGATGGATCACGAACTGCGCGAGCGTCGGGCTCTGGAGCGGGACTTGCGCCTGGCTGCGGCGCAAGGAGAATTCGCGCTCGCCTGGCAGCCGCTCTCGGCGACGGACATCGACGGCGAGATCACGGGCTTCGAGGTGCTGCTGCGCTGGCGGCACCCTGAGCGCGGCTTGGTGCCGCCCGATGTGTTCATTCCGGTCGCGGAGGCGTGCGGCGCCATCACGGCGATCGGCGCCTGGGTGTTGCGCGAGGCTTGCCTCGAAGCGGCGCGCTGGGTCACGCCACTGCGGGTTGCCGTCAACATCTCGCCTCTGCAGGCGCAGCAAGGACACGCCTTCGCCGAAATGGTGGAGCAGGTGCTCGCCGCGTCCGGCCTCGCTCCCTCGCGCCTCATTCTGGAAGTCACCGAGGGTGTGCTGATCCGCGAGCCCGATCAGGTGCTGCTTGCTCTGCGCCGGCTCAAGGCGCTCGGCGTGCAAGTGGCGCTGGATGATTTCGGCACCGGCTACTCTTCGCTCGCCACCTTGCGCGCCTTCCCGTTCGACAAGCTGAAGATCGACCGCAGCTTTATCTCAGGAATGAGCGCCGCGGAAGGCGAGCAGGACGCCGCCATCGTGTGGGCTGTTCTTGGTCTGGCACGCGGGCTTGGCCTGCCGGTCGTCGCCGAAGGAGTGGAGACCGAGTTTCAACTCGGCATGCTGCGTGAAGCAGGCTGCGAGGAGGTGCAGGGATGGCTGATCGGCCGCCCTGCCCCCATCGAAGAGTTCGCCGACCTGACGCGAACCGTTCAGGCGCTCAGCTGACGGCGCGCAAGGCGCGAGCGCCTGCGGTGCTGATGTTATATTTACACCGACGCTCGCTGACCGCGACCCTTGCGGTCAGCGAGTGTTGGTATGCGCGCCGGGTTGGTGGGCGGCGCGCGAAACAAAGACTCTGATAAATTTACCAGGGGTCGTCATCAGCGAGCCCTGTTGGGGTGGACGGCCCCACGGCATCGCGTGCCAAGGTTGGATTGTTGAAACGCCAACAAGGGACCGTCCACATGAAGTTTAGGCGCATCGCCATCGACATTTCAAAGCACGCGTTCACGCTGCACGGCGTGGATGACGCGGACCGTCCAGTGCTGCGGCGTGACCTTCGGCGGGCGGAGGTGGAAACTTTTTCGCCAAGATCGACAGCACCGAGGTGATCATGGAGGCGTGCGGTGGCGCACACCACTGGGGCCGTGTTCTAGCCGGGCTGGGCCACCAGGTGCGCCTGCTTCCAGCGCAGTATGTCAGGCCGTTCGTCAGGCGCGCCAAGAACGATCGAACCGATGCCGAGGCGATCAACGACGCCGCATCCCGGCCCGGCATGCCATCCGTCGCGGTCAAGACCGCCCAGCACCAGGCCGAGCTGATCATCCTCAAGCATCGCGAGATGCTGGTGGCGCAGCGCACACAGGTGATCAACGCGCTACGCGGGCATGCCACCGAGTTCGGCATCGTCGCCGCCAAGGGCACCGCCCAGGTCCAACCCTTGCTCGACAAGCTGGCCAGTGACCCGGCGATCCCAGCCGCCGCACGCGCCATGTTCGTGCGGATCGGCGAACATGCGGCCGACCTGGGCCGGCAGATCGCCGCTGTCGACGCAGACCTTTCTGCCCAGCACAAGGCCAGTTCAATGAGCCAGATGCTGGCCGAGGTGCCGGGCATCGGCTCCGTCACCGCGATCACTCTGGCCGTGGGCGTGGAACCCGCGGCGTTTGCCTCCGGGCGGCATTTCGCGGCTTGGCTGGGATTGACGCCGAAAGAGCATTCAACGGGTGGCAAGCAGCGGCTCGGCCGGATCAGCAAGGCCGGCAACGAGAGGCTGCGAAGCCTGCTCGTTGTCGGCGCTATGGCAGTGATCCGCCATGCCAAGCCAGGCAAGCGCTCGGTTTCTCCCTGGTTGCTGGCCCTGCTCGCACGAAAGCCCCGAAAGCTGGCTGCAGTAGCGCTGGCCAACAAGATCGCCCGCACCGTGTGGGCGATGATGGCGCGCGGTGAAGCGTATCGGCATCTGCCACTCGCCGCCTGAGCGGCGCGCAGACGCCGGGGGTTTAGGGCAGCACAAGATGACGATCGGTCGCGCCGACAAGCGAGATATGCCGTTAATACCTGTGGCCAGATCAGGCCGCAGCCTTGTTTAGCACTCGTTTGCGGAACCCATCTGGGCCAGCGGTCATGAGGCCGCGCTAACAGGCCGGACACATGAGCGCACGCGATCCACAGCCATCCTGTGTCAAACCGCCTTGAACCCCAGGGGCCGTCCACACATGGTATTACTACCGAAGCGTCGCCGCCCGGTGCAGCCGCAATCCTACCGCCCGGTTGCTGAAGCCGATCCGGACGGCGCGTTGTCCGGCGAGTGCGAGCGCCTGCGCCATCGCTCGGTCGTGCAGCGCGGCGTCAAGCAGGGCGACCGCATCATCGACATCCGGCTCGGCCCAGACCTGGCCGGCGGCGTGCGGGTAGGCGCCGTGCGGCACCGGCACCAGCCGGTGATGGGCGAGGAGTGCGGTGCCCGGCCGGGCGAGGTCGAGGCTGCCGGAATAGCCGGTCGCCAGCACCAGCCGGCCGAGCCACATCGCCTCGCCGATCGTGCGGCCGAAACCCTCGGCGCGGTGCAGCGACACCAGGCAGTCGCAGGCGGCGAGCAGGCTGCGGGTGTGCAGGCTGTCGAGCGGCTGGTCGAGGATCACGGCCTGCGGATGCGACGCGCGCAGCGGCGCCGCCCACTCTGCCGCCCCTTCCTCGCCGGCTTTCACCTTGAGCACAAGCTGCAGCTCGCGCCAGGGCTCGCGCCGGCGCAGGCGGTCGGCGAGATCGAGCAGCGCTTGCGGGTTCTTGCGGTCGCTGAACGAGGTGAGGTCGAGCATGCCGAGCAGCACGAACGCCGACTCGCGCAGGCCGAAATAGCGGCGCGGCAGCAGCGCGCCCGTTGGCAGCTCGACCGGCTGGCCGACCAGCGTGCTGGCGATGCCGGCTGCCTGCAGCGAGGCCTGGATGAAGCCGGACAGCGCCCAGACGGCGTCGAACCGGCGGAGCGCGCCGGCCCACTCTGCCGGGTAGCGCGACAGCTCCCAGGCCGGGACGATGACGTTGCGGCCGGCAGCGAAATCCTGCCCGGTTTCGGCGAGACGCCGCAGCGTGCGCAAGACCTCGTCGGCATTGACGTGGAACACGCGCAGGCCGGTGCCGAGCGTTTGGGTCTCCAGCGGCGCGACGAGGGCGGTGTGCTCGGGATCGCTGCGCGGCGCGTGACGAAAAATGTCGAGCACCTGGGCCGGCAGGCTGGCGGCGGCGGCGGCGCGCAGGTGCGAGCGGAGCTGCTCGCCGACGCCGGTGCAGGCGTATGGGTGGCCGACGAAGGTGATGCTCACAGCGAGCCGGTTGCCGCCAGCGCGTCGCGCAGCGCCTCCAGCCAGCGATGGCCGTAGCGCGCGTCGGGCTCGAGATGCGCGCCCTCGCCCCATTCGTTCCAGGCGTTGACGAACAGCAGCCGCTCGTCGCCGACCAGCCGCTCGTGCACCTGCCGCAGCCGCGCCTCGACGAAGGCGCGGAACGCTTCGGGGCTCGCGTCGTCGAACACCGTGCCGTGCCTTGGATGGCGCGGCGTGCTGTCCCAGCTCGGGAACACCGCCGGGTAGCGCGTCCAGGCGACATCCGGACGCGCGGCGAAGGCGGCGGCGGTCGCCGCATAGTCGTAGCGCTCGCCGTCCCAGTCGCCGAGCGGTTCGACCGGCCTGCCGCTCGGCACGCCGAGACCGTGCGGCGGGAACTCGACTGCGGCGTCAAAGCCGATCGCCGCCGGGTCGGGGGCGCGGCCGACCGCCTCCATGCTCTCGACCATGACGAGGTGGACGCCGGGCAGGCCCGCCGAGGCGTAGGCGGCGCGCGCCGCCTCGGCAAAGCCGGCCGCATCGGGCAGCAGCAGCGCGCGGTAGACGAGGAAGAGCGGCCGGCCGTTGACGCGAAGGTGGCGCGGGTCGGCGGCCAGGCGCACCGCATCGGCGAGCACCGCGTCGATGGTTTCGGCATCGTACTCCTGGGTCAGCAGCACTTCGCCGTCGCCGCCATCCCAGCGGCGCGTCCAGTTCTCGTTCGCCCAGCACAGGCAGAACGGGAAGTCGATCGTCCTGTCGCGAAGCATCGCCTCGAAGGCGTCGCCAAGCACGCGGGCGCCGCCGAGCCGGTAGTAGTAGACGCAGAAACCGGCGATGCCGTAGCGGCGCGCGAGCTGCGCCTGCCGGGCGAAGACCTCCGGCAGGCGCAGGTCGTAAAAGCCGAGATCGGCCGGCAAGTGCGGCTGCTCGTGGCCGGCAAAACCCGGCCGCGCCGCGGCGACGTTGCGCCATTCGGTGAAGCCGCTGCCCCAGAAGGCGTCGTTCTGCGGCGTCGGGTGGAACTGCGGCAGGTAGAAGGCGATGGTGCGCACCCGGCTGGCCTGCTCGAGCGTCGCCGCGAAACGCTCGTGCAAGCGCTGCTGGTTGCGCGCGACCTGCCGGCGCTTCGCGGCCTCGCCGCCCTCGCCCACCGAGCTGCCGAGATGGTGCAGGCAGGTGGCGTCGGCGACGTAGTTCACGCGCAGGCCGGCCTCGGCGAGGCGCAGGCAGAGTGCGGCATCCTCGCAATAGCCGGGCGCGTAGGCCGGGTCGAACAGCTCGGCGCCGATCGCGGTGCCGCGCACCAGCAGGCAGGCGGCGGAGATGTAGGCGACGTCGCGGTCGCGCGACCAGGCGGGCAGCGACGGATCGCGGCCGAACCCGACCATGTGGCTCGCGCCGTCGCGCTCGAGACGGCAGCCGGCCTCCTGCAACTCGCCCGACGGGAACAGCAGTTTCGGCCCGGCGGCGCCGATGGTCGGATCGGCGTCGAGGCAGGCGAGCAGTCGGGCGAGCGCGCCGGGCATCAACTGCGCGTCGTTGTTGAGCAGCAGCACGTGGTCGCCGCGGCACAGCGCGTAACCGGCCTGGCAGGCGAGCAGGTAGCCGAGCGGTCGGTCGTGTCGCAGCACGGTGAGGCCCGGCACCGCGCGCAGGTGGCGCATCGCCGGATCCGCCGAGCCGTCATCCACCAGCACGATCTGGACCCTGACGCCGGCGGCACCCGCCGGCAGTGACAGCAGGCATTCCGCCGTCCGCAGCGCCTGGTCGTGCGCCGGGATCAGCACCGAGACCTGCGGCCGCGCCACCGCCGGAAAGCCTAGGCCGCGCAATGCCGCCGGCAGCGAGCGCGCGATGTGGCGGGCCGGCGGTGTCGGCACGAAGGCGTCCGCCCGCTCGCGTGCCGCGGCGATCAGCGCGACGGCGGCCACGTAGCGTTGCACGAGCGTCTCGGCATCGAGGGCCGACGCCGCTGTCTCGGTTGGCGGCATGCGCGCGGATGAGGCGGGCGCGTGCCGACGCTCCTCGCCGCCGCAGGACAGGAAGTGCCACAGCGCCGGTGCGCCGAGGGCGGCGACGTCCGGGTTGCGCCGCAGATAGGCGGCGCCGTCGAAGCCCGGCCCCGGGCTGCGGCCTTCGGCGTCGCCGATCAGCACGAAGTGCAGCAGCGCCGCGAGCGGGCCCGCCGGCACGTCGTCATAGCGCGAGGCGTACCAGCCGGGGTCGACCAGCGGATGCGGCTGCACGCCCTGCATGCCCAGCACCAGCAGCGTGCGCAGCGATGCGGTGGGGTCGCCGAGTTGCGAGCGGCAGTAGGCGAGCGAGATGTAGGCGCACGGGTCGCCTCTGCCGGTTTCAAGGCAGGTCGCCAGCGCCGATGCGGGATCGTGGCCGCCGAAGGTCTCCGGGCATTGCGCGCGCAGGTGGACGGGATCGATCAGCGGGTGCGGTTTTGCGCCCGAAGCGGCCCCGGCCAGCAACCAGTCGAGCTGCGCGTCGTCCTCGGCGGCGAGACCGGTCCGCATCGCGCGGTAGAAGCCGGGGCTGAACCACGGCGACAGCACGGCGCGTTCGCCGACCGGCGGACGCAGATAGGCGGCCAGCGTGCCGAGATCGCTGCGCGGGCCGCCGAGTGCCGCTTCGTAAAGCTCGGCGTCGATCAGCGGCGAGGAAAACGCGGTCTGCGCCTCGAACAATGCGCTGAGGCTGGGGGCCGGCAGGCT
>CAXTSD010000042.1:0-11448 GCA_964246775.1 uncultured Acetobacteraceae bacterium
GCCCCGGGGCCGATCCCCTCCCGGCGACGCTGAGCCGAGCCGAGGCCACCAGCGCAGTGCCGAGCAGCGCGCCGAGCAGCGACAGCAGCGCCGAGAGCGGCAGGAGCGCGACGCCGGACCGACGGATTTCCGCCCGCAACGGGCTCGGGATGACGAAAGCGAGCCCGGTCAGCAGGGCGAGCGCGGCGACGCCGCCCGCCATACGGCGCAGCAGGCGCGCCATTTCCTGAGCGATGGCGAGGCTGGGCAGCGCGTCGGGCGGCTCGGCTTGCATGGTGCCGTTCTAGCAGAACGGCGGGAAAAGCAAGGCCGGCAATCTCCCTAGAACAGGCAGTTGATGTTGCGGCGCGGGGTGAGTTCGATGATGCAGTGACCGGCGCGAGCCGAGCTGATCTTGTAGACGTCGGCGTCGTAGGCGACGGTCTTGCCGTTCGGCAGGTCGATCGCGTTCAGCACCGCGAAGCCGAACTCGTCGTGGGCGAACGCCTTTTGCGCCGTCGTCACGTCCGGCACGGCGGTGAAGTGGTTGATCGTAAAACCCTGGTTGGCTTGCCGGAACGGTGCGAGGTCGGTGATGCCGTCGGGGGTGGCGGCGGTGATGATGTCGGTATCGAGCAGGGTGCCGCCCATGCCGACGATGAGTTGCGGGGCGAACTCGGCGTAGTTCTTGAAGCTGATGTATTCGAACTGGTGGATGTGGCCGGACAGGAACAGGCCGATATTGGCGGGCACGCCGTTCCTGAAGGCGCTGTTGGCGTAGGTGCCGCCTGAGAACACCGACTGTTCGGTGAAGTCGCCGGCATTGTCGTTCGGCGTGGCGGCGGTCGCGGTCGCGCCGTAGACCAGGCCGAAGCTCGGCTTGTGGGTGGTGAAGATGTTCATCGACTTCGGTCCGACGGCGGCGAGCGCATTTGTCAGATCGGCGTCGTAGTTCTGCGCGGTGGCGGCGGCGACGGCGGCGTCGTTGGCGAAGCTCGAATCATGCACCAGGAAGTTCACGCTGCCTGCGGGCACGACATAGGTGGGGGTGAAATCGGCGGTGTAGTTCGGCGTGCCGCCGGCGGGCGTTGCCGGCGGCGAGGGCGGGCAGGCGACGGAGGCGAAGCTGTAGGGGTGAGGATCGAGCAGGGCGAACCAGCCGCGCGCGCCGCGGCCGCAGCTTTCGTGGTTGCCGCGCGTCATCACCCAGGGTGCGGCGGCGAGCAGCGGCTTGGCGGGGAACAGCACGTCGGCGTTCCAGCTGTCGAAGGTGTCGCCGAACGTCTCGTAGTTGGCGCTGGTCGGGTCGGCGCAGCCGGGATAGGCGTTGTTGCAATTGCTGTCGCGGTAGAACCAGTCGCCGACCTGGACGATCAGATCGGGCCGGAAGGTCGCCTCATACTGCGCGAGATAGGCCCAGGGAAACGCCGTCGGGCTCGCGCAGTTCTGCTGGCTGGCGCCGTTCATCCGGCAGCCGGTATCGGCGATCACGAGGATGGTCTTGGGATGGGCGACCGGCAGCTTGAGGTCGACGCCGTCGATCGTCGCCGTCTTGTGGCCGGCCGGCAGCACCGCCTCGCATTCGGTCCAGCTCGTGGTCGCCATCGGGGCGCCGCTCGCGAAATTCGCCGGCGTCTGGTTGGCGACGAAGTATTGCGGGTAGCCGGCCTTGCCGTTGGTCGCACCCGCGGCGCCCGGCACGTGGGCGAGGCTCGCGCCGTCGAAGCGCTGGGTCATCGGCAGCGCCGCGCCGCCGTCGAGGCTGACGGCGGGGCAGGCGCCGCCGGTGATGCCGGCGCGGGCGAGCAGCGTCGGCGTGCCGGAAAGCGGCGCATCGCCGTAGCGGCCGGCCGCCAGCGCGGCGGCCGAGCTGCCCGGACCGAGCTGGATCCAGCGCGCGATCACGGTGGTGTCCTGCACCGTCGGCGGTACCGCCAGCGCCGGTGTGGCGATGAGCGGGCTCACTGCGACAAGCAGGGCGGCGAGGCGCTTCGGCATCATCGTTTCCGTAGCTGAACGAGTTGCCCGGTTCTAGCCGATTGCGTCCGGACGATCGTGTGATGGTTCGGTGAAGGCGATTGCTCTCGAAGCGCGCAACTCCGGCGCCGCCCATGCTCTGAGGACATAACGCAAGACGTAACGCAAACGGGGGGGAAACAGACCATGCCCAGGATCGTCGTCATCACCGGCGCCGGCGCCGGCGTCGGCCGCGCGACGGCCGAGGAGTTCGCCCGGCACGGCTGCGACGTCGCCCTGCTGTCGCGCGATCCGGAGCGGCTCGAGCGTGCCGCCGCCGAGCTGCGCGCCCACAATGTACGCGCCCTGCCGATCCCGACCGACGTCGCCGACGCCGCCGCCGTCGAGGCCGCCGCCGAGCGGGTGGAGCGCGAGCTCGGCCCGATCGACGTGTGGGTGAACGTCGCCATGGCGACGGTGTTCGCGCCGGTCAGCAAGCTCACCCCCGAGGAGTTCGAGCGCGGCACCCGGGTCACCTATCTGGGGCAGGTGCACGGCACGATGTCGGCGCTCGCGCGCATGCGCCAGCGCAACCGCGGCACCATCATCTGCGTCGGTTCGGCGCTCGGCTACCGCTCGGTGCCGCTGCAGTCGATCTATTGCGGCGCTAAGTTCGCCATACGCGGCTTCGTCGACTCGCTGCGCTCCGAGGTCATCCACGACGGTCTCGACATCAAGCTCTGCATGGTCGACCTGCCGGCGGTGAACACGCCGCAATTCGATTGGGCGCTCAACAAGATGGGCTTCAAGTCGCAGCCGGTGCCGCCGATCTACCAGCCCGAGGTGCCGGCGCGGGCGATCTACTTTGCCTCCGAGCACCCGCGCCGGCAGATCTGGGTCGGCTACCCGACGGTGCAGGCGATCCTCGCCAACCGCATCGCCCCCGGCCTGATCGACCGCTATCTGGCGAAATACGGCTACGACAGCCAGATGAGCGACCAGCCTCTGGCCGGCGACGCGCCGAACAACCTGTATCAGCCGGTGCCCGGCGACTATGCGGCGCACGGCCGGTTCGACAGCCGCTCGAAGACGCGCAGCTGGGAGATGGTCACGAGCCGCCACCGCACCGCGTTCTGGGCCGCGAGCGGCATCGGCTTCGTGGCGCTGGTGCACCAGATCGCGAAGCGGCTGGATATCTGAGGAGGCGGCTGGACGATGGCGGAAAGGCGCCGCGCCGGCAATCGTCGAGCGCCAACCTGAGATCGCTGCCGGGCCGTTAACGCCCTGTTCAGGGTTTCGCGCGATCCTGCCGGCATGGGGATCGGATCGGTTCGGATGCGTGAGCGAGGCGGCCCGGCGATGCCGTATGTGCGGCCGCTGCTCGCGGCGCTCACGGTCGTGCTGCTCGCGGTGCAGGGTGCGTGTTTCACGTTCGGCTTGGGGCCGGACCCGTTGTCGCTGGCGATGACGGCGCCGTTCCTCGGCGGCATCCTGCTGCCTTGCGTGGCGGTCATGGTGGTGGCCGTCCGGGGCAGCATCCCGGCCGCGGACGCAGTGATGGCCGGGCTTGTGATGGCATTTGCGACACTGGTGATGCCGGTCTTCGTGTGTGGGACGGCCGCGCACCTGCACCGGGTCGCGGACTGGCAGCTCTTCGCCCTGGACCGGCTGACCGGACTAGAGGCAGGCCGGCTGACCGCCCTGGTGTTCCGGCGAATACCGGTCCTCGCCACCATCTGCAGGACCGTCTACAACCTGCTGCCGCTGGTCGTGCTGGTATCCGCGGCGATCGAGGCGCAGGGACGACGCTTCGTCGGACATGGCGTGCTGCCATCGTTCTTGCTCGCGCCCTGCCTAGGCTTCCTGGCCTACCTGCTGGTGCCGGCGGTGGGCCCGTGGCCTTTCATCGGCTCCGGTTTCAGCAGCATCGATCCGACGCTGCCTGCAACCCTGGCCGGGTTCCATGATCCAGCGGCGGCGCGGAATGCGTTTCCATCGCTGCACACCACCTGGGTCGTGCTTGGCTTCATCGCGACGCGCCATCAGCAGTGGCCAGCGCGCGCGGTGTCCGGCCTGCTGATGGTGGCGACACTGCTGGCGACGCTCGGCTTTGGTCAGCACTACCTCGTCGACCTAATCGCGGCGATGCCTCTCGTCCTGCTTGTCCGCGCGCTGACGACGCGACGCGCCTGCGCCCGACCTGGCGCTCGGATGCAAGCCGCCGCCGTCGGGTCCGGGCTGCTGCTCGGCTGGTGCCTGCTGATCCGGGCCGGCGTGCAGCCCGCACAGCATGAGACCGCGCTTGCCGTGCTGCTGTTTGTCACCGCCGGCCTGCCGATCCTGCTGCTGGTGCAACTCGGGCGCGGTGAAACTGCCGCCATGTCGGCAAGATCGCCGCGGGACAGGGCGGGCGATGCCGCTTGCGCCGCTGTGCTGCGGACGCAAGTGCCTGCCCCTGTCTAATCTGCGTTTAGATAATGGAGGTTAGACGAAATACTCCGCCAGCGGCGAGAACCCGTTGAATCTCTGGCTGGCGTAGGTGGCGACATACGCCCCAGTCGACAGCAGCTCCACCCGCTCGCCGGAGCGCAGCGCCAGCGGCAGGTGGTAGTTGGAGCGCTCGTAGAGGATGTCCGCGCCGTCGCAGGTCGGCCCGGCGATGGCGACGGGGCCGGTCGGCGTGCCGTCATGCGGCGTCTCTATTCGGTATCTTATCGCCTCGCCCTCGGTCTCGGCCAGGCCGCCGAAGCGGCCGATATCGAGATACACCCAGCGCAGCGGCTCGGCGCGGCCCTTGCGGCTGACCAGCACCACCTCGGCGCCGATGACGCCGGCATCGGCGACGATCGAGCGCCCCGGTTCGATCAGCATCTCCGGCAGCGCGTTGCCGAAGCCGCGCGTCATCGCCGCCATGATCGCGTCGGCGAAGCGGCCGAGCGCCGGCACCTCGTCGCGGTAGCGCGCCGGGAAGCCGCCGCCGCAATTGACCATGCGCAGGTTCACCCCCACCGCCGCGAGATCGGTGAACAGCATGGCGACGCGGCCGATCGCGGTCTCGTAGGCGCCGGTCGAGGTCTGCTGGCTGCCGACGTGGAACGACAGGCCGTAGGCGTCGAGCCCGAGTTCGCCGGCGCGTATCATCAGGTCGCGCGCCATCTCGACCGAGGTACCGAACTTGCGCGACAGCGGCCACTCGGCGCCGTCGTTCTCGACCAGCAGGCGGCAATAGACGCGGCTGCCGGGCGCATGGGCGGCGAGCTTCTCCAGCTCCTCGATGCTGTCGAAGGCGAACAGGTCGATGCCAGCCGCATAAGCCGCGCGGATCGCCGACACCTTCTTGATGGTGTTGCCGAAGCTGATGCGCGCGGCCGGCGCGGCGGCGTCAAGGCAGCAACGCACCTCCTCCCAGCTCGCGGCGTCAAAGCTGCTGCCGAGGCTCGCGAGCCGCTCGAGCACGGCGGCGGCGGGATTGGCCTTCACCGCGTAGTAGATGCGGGCGAGCGGCAGCGCCGCGGCAAGCGCGCGAAAATTCTCCTCGACGCGGTCGACGTCGAGCACGAGGAACGGCGTCGCCGGAGCCTCGACAGACAAAAAGCGGGCGATCTTGGGAGTCATCGCACCCTGCCTTCCGTAATAGTCGCCCGCCTTGAAGAGAGGCGACGGGCGGAGTTGACGAAACGGTCGAACGAACCAGCGACCAGACGATTGCCAGAACGCTTGACGTCGTTGCGTGAACCCCGCGGGGCCAGAGGCACGTGCGTTGCTGCGTGTCGCACGCATTAGGGGCGTCTCCCCCTGGGCGCAAGCCGAAACTTCCGCGCCCGCCGCACACAATTTCGAGGAACTTTCCAGCCGGGAAACCGCCCGCGGCGGCGGCGTTGGCAGAGTGCAGACAACGGGTGTGACGAGGTGGTGAACGATCAAGCGGCGGCCGGCGCAGAGCCCGCAATTGCCGGACCGACGGCGCGGCGTCCGGCGACGGCCAGCACCCGGCGCGACCTCACGGCCAACAGCGAGGCGGTGCTGCACGCGCCGGACGCGGCGGCACTCGGCCGGCAGGCCGGTTCGCCGACCCAGATACCCTGGCGCGGCTGGCGGCGCGTGCTCAGCCGCACCTTCCGCGAGATCATCTCGGACCGGCTGTCGCTGGTTTCCGCCGGCTGTGCCTTTTATGCAACGCTGGCGCTGTTTCCGGCGATCAGCATGCTGGTCTCGATCTACGGTCTCGCCTTCGACCCGGTGACGGTGGAGCCGCAGCTCGGCGCCTTGCGCGGGCTGCTGCCGCCGGCGGCGTTCACCCTGATCTCGGACCGCGTGCACACGCTGGTGAGCCAGCCGCGCTCGGCGCTGACGTTGGGGCTGCTGATCAGCGTCGCCATCACGCTGTGGAGTTCGGCGACCGGGGTGAAGTCGCTGCTGTCGGCGCTGAACATGGCCTATGAGGAAACCGAGACCCGCTCCTTCGTGCGGTTTCAGGCGACCGCGCTGTCGATGACCCTGGCGGCGATCATCGCCGCGGTGGTCGGCATCGCGGTGCTGGTGGCGCTGCCGGCGACGATGACGTTCCTCGGCATCTCGGAAGGCCAGAAGGCGCTCGCCCGCCTGGCCTCGCTCGGCGTGCTGCTGGTGTTTGTCACCGGCGCGCTGTCGCTGCTCTACCGCTTCGGGCCGTCACGCCGCTCGGCGCGCTGGCACTGGATCACGCCCGGCTCGCTGCTGGCGACCGGGCTGTGGCTGATCGCCTCGGCGCTGTTCTCGTTCTATGTCGGCCATTTCGCCAGCTACGACGCGACCTATGGGCCGCTCGGCGCGGTGATCGGCATGATGCTGTGGTTCTGGGTCACCGCCTATGTCGTGCTGGCAGGGGCGGAGCTGAACGCCGAGCTCGAGCTGCAGACAGTCGAGGACACGACCGACGGGCCGGTGCAGCCTATCGGGGCGCGTGGCGCCTATGTCGCCGACCATGTCGCACGCTAGCGCCGGCCTCGGCGAGGTCGGCGGCGTTCACCGCGTCGTCCGGCGCCTCGGCGATCTCGGTCTCGGCGGCGCGGCTCTGCGCCATCTCGCTCTGTCCCTCATCAGGGTCGAGCTTGTCGAGCGTGACCATGGCGCGGCCGCGGTTGACGATGCCTAGCCGCGCCGCGGCGCCCTCAGAGAGATCGATGCAGCGGGCGCCATGCGCCGGCTCGCGGTCGTTCACGCGGACCACGATGGCGCGGCCGCTCTCCTGCACGGTGACGCGGACGTAGGAGCCGAGCGGCAGGCTCGGGTGGGCGGCGGTCATCAGCGCCGGGTTGAAGGCCTCGCCGCTCGAGGTACGGCGTCCGGCGTGGTGGGCGCCATACCACGTCGCGAGCCCGCTCTGGCGCCATCCCTCGACCGATCGCGCCGCCGCGAGCCCCGGCTGCAGCGCGCCGGCGCCTAGGCAGAGCAGGGACGCGATGAGCAACGGGTGGCGTGCGAGCATGAAGTTCCTTGTCGCCGTCTCAACTCACGCATCGGTGAACACCGTGCCAGGAGCATTAGGCGGGACCGCGGGACAAAGATCAAGCGGTATTCTCGATCAGCTTTGTCTCCCCACAAAGGGCAATTGCCAGCATCGTCACAACCTGAACGCGTTCAGCTTCAGTAATCACAGCTCGTTTCGGTACCGAACTCTTAACCTGGATCATCGCCGCATCAACAATGCTGACCGATGGGTCAATGCGCCATCAGCAATGCTTTCCGGTAGCGCGAAGCGGGCAAAACTCAAACGTTTTCCGCGTGTTCTGCGCCAATCGCATGCCCGCCCTGCATCGTCTCGCGACCGATCAGATCGAGCATGATCAGCATCGCTGGCGACGCGGCGGCCAGGGTCAGGCAGTAGAACCCGACCCAGCCGAGCCAGTGCGCCAGATAGCCGGACACGCCGCCCAGCGTATGCACCGCCACCGCGGCGAGCGACGACAGCAGCGCGTATTGCGTCGCCGGGAACCCCTTCGAGCACAGCGACGACAGATAGGTGAGGAACGCCGTCGAGGCCATCGCCCCGGCAAAGCTCTCGAGCGTGACCTTGGCGTAGAGCACGCCGGGCGCGCCGTGCGACCAGGCGAGCGCGATGTAGAGCAGCATCGTCGCCATCTGCACGAAGCCGGTCGAGATCAGCGCCCGGCCGGTGCCGATGCGCGCCACCAGCCAGCCGCCGAACGCCGCCCCGGCGAGGCTCGCGACGAGCGACGGCAGGCTGTTCGCCCGCGCCACCTGCGCCCGGTCGTAGCCGAGCGAGCGGTAGAACGGCACCGACATCGTCTGCGCCAACGCCTCGCCCAGGTAGAACAGCATGACGAAGGCGAGCACCTCGACGGCGCGCGAGCGGCCGAGGAAATCGCGCAGCGGCGCCGACACCGCGGCGCGGAAATGCGCCGCGAGGCCAACCGCGCCACGCGCCGCCGGCACCGCGTCGGGCTCCGGCGCCGCGAGCGTCATCGCCGGCCCGATCAGGCTGAGCCCGGCCATCAGCAGCAGCGAGCCGCGCCAGCCGAGCCGGCCGGCGAGCCAGATCGCTCCGGCGCCGGAGACCAGCATCGCGATCCGGTAGCCCCAGACATAGCAGGCGAGCGCCGCGCCCTGCCGCTGCTCGGCGAAACTCTCGATCCGCCAGCCGTCGATCACGATGTCCTGGCAGGCCGACAGGAACGCGACCGCGACCGCGACGCCGACCAGCGCCGACGCCCGACTGGCGGGATCGCCGAGCGCTAGCAGCACGCAGGCAACCGTCAGCATCGGCTGCAGCGCCAGCAACCAGCCACGCCGACGACCGAGGCGCCGCAACGCCCCCGGCGCCGGCTGATCAAACACCGGCGCCCACAGGAATTTCAGCGTGTAGGACAGGCCGATCAGCGCGGTGAGGCCGATCGCCTGCAGCGACAGGCGGCTCTCGCTCAGCCACTGCCGCAAGGTGAACCCGGTCAAGGCGAGCGGCAGGCCACCGGCAAAGCCGAAGCCGCCGATGAGCCACAGACGACGATCGTTCAACCCGGCGACGCGCTTGCCCATCGGCCGGCGGATGGACCATCGGGCGGACGAAGGCAAGCGAGACCCCGCGGACCCGGTCGACGGCGACTTGCTAGTTCCCAGTCGGCTTGCCCTTGGCCGGCGTTCCGGACGAGCTCGCGCTGTCCGGCGCCGGGTAGGCGCCGCCCGGCTTGCCGGCGTCGAGGTCGGGCTGACCGTGCCTCGCGGCGTCGCGGGCGTTCTTCTGCGCCGCCGGCGTCTCGTTCTCGTGCGCGTAGACGCGTGACTGCTCGGCGCTGTTGCCTTGCGCCCACGCCGCCGAGGGTGCGGCCATCAGCGCCGCGATCACGCCGGCGCAGACCCGCCGCATGCCGTTGATCATCGCCGGCGCTCCTTGCCCATGCCGGAGTGCAACGCCGTGGCGCTTGCGGGTTGCTAAGCCGCGTCGCTGTCCGAGCGCCGCTCGGCGCGCTTTCTCTCGTTGGGGTCGAGGTAGCGCTTGCGCAGCCGCACCGAGGACGGCGTCACCTCGACCAGCTCGTCGTCCTCGATATAGGCGATCGCCTGCTCGAGGCTCATCCGGCGCGGCGGGATCAGCAGCATCGCCTCGTCCTTGCCGGCGGCGCGTATGTTGGTGAGCTTCTTCTCCTTGATCGGATTGATCTCGAGGTCGGAGCCGCGGCTGTGCTCGCCGAGGATCATGCCGACATAGACCTTCTCGCCCGGATCGACGAACAGGGTGCCGCGCTCCTGCAGGTACCACAGCGCGTACTGCACCGTGACGCCGTTCTCCGAGCTGATCAGCGAGCCGTTGCGTCGCCCCTCCATCGGCCCGGTCCACGGGCCGTAGCCGAGGAACAGCCGGTTCATGATGCCGGTGCCGCGGGTGTCGGTCAGGAACTCGCCGTGATAGCCGATCAGGCCGCGCGACGGAATGTGGAAGGTTAGACGCACCTTGCCGCCGCCGGACGGCCGCATGTCCTGCATCTGGCCCTTGCGCCGGCTCAGCTTCTCGACGACGACGCCGGAGAACGGCTCGTCGACGTCGACCAGCACCTCCTCCATCGGCTCCTGCTTCTCGCCCGCCTCGTTGGTTTGCGTGAGCACGCGAGGCCGGCCGATGGCGAGCTCGAAACCCTCGCGCCGCATGGTCTCGATCAGCACCCCGAGCTGCAGCTCGCCACGGCCGGCGACCTCGAACGCCTCGCTCTCCTGGCTCTCGGTGATCTTGATCGCGACGTTGCCCTCGACCTCGCGCAGCAGCCGGTCGCGTATCTGCCGGCTGGTGACCTTCTTGCCTTCCTTGCCGCCGAGCGGGCCGTCATTCACCCTGAACGTCATCGCGAGCGTCGGCGGATCGACCGGGATCGCGTGCAGCGGCGCTGCGATGCTCATGTCGCCGATGGTGTCCGGTATCGTCGAGTCGGTAAGCCCGGCGACGGCGACGATGTCGCCCGCCTCGGCCTCCTCGACCGGCACCCGATCGAGCCCGCGGAAGCTCATCAGCTTGGTCAGCCGCGCGGTCTCGACCACGGTGCCGTCCTGGCGCAGCACTTTGACCGGCATGTTGAGCTTGGCGCGGCCCTGCTCGACCCGCCCGGTCAGCACCCGGCCGAGGAAGTTGTCGTAGTCGAGTATCGAGGCGACCATGGCGAACGGCGCGTCCTTGGGCAGCGTCGTCGCCGGCACGTGGCGCAGCACCAGGTCGAACATCGGCGCGAGGTCGCGCCTTGGCCCGTCCATCGTCTCGTCGGCCCAGCCCTGGCGGCCGGAGGCGTAGAGCATCGGAAAGTCGAGTTGCTCGTCGCTCGCGCCCAGCGCGGCGAACAGGTCAAACACCTCGGTATGCACCTCGTCGGGCCGCGCGTCCTGGCGGTCGACCTTGTTGACGACGACGATCGGCTTGATGCCGCGCGCCAACGCCTTGGTGACCACGAACTTGGTCTGCGGCAGCGCCCCCTCGGCGGCATCGACCAGCACGATCGCGCCGTCGACCATGTTCAGTATGCGCTCGACCTCGCCGCCGAAATCGGCGTGGCCGGGGGTATCGACGATGTTGATCCTGGTGTCGCGCCAGACCACCGACGTGCACTTCGCGAGGATGGTGATGCCGCGCTCGCGCTCGAGGTCGTTGCGGTCGAGCGCGCGCTCGGCGACCTGCTGGTGCTCGCGGAACGAGCCCGACTGCCGCAGCAACTGGTCGACCAGGGTGGTCTTGCCGTGGTCGACATGGGCGATGATCGCGATGTTGCGGATGTCCATGGGGAGCTGCCTGTCGTCTCTCTGGCCACTCCCTGTGGCGCACGGCGCGGCTGAACCTGAGCGGGCAGACGGCGCACGATGCGCCACGAAGCGGCACGGTGTTGCGCCGCACACATAGGCGGGTCACCACCCGGATGCGAGAGGAAAACGGCAGGATGCGCCGCACCCTGCCCTGCCCTGCTCACATGGTCGACGGCTCAGCCGTCACGTGCCCGGCGATGGCGGCGCCGCGGGCGTGCCGGCCGGCGGCGCCATGCC
>CAXTSD010000043.1:0-8203 GCA_964246775.1 uncultured Acetobacteraceae bacterium
GGCGGCACGCCTCGCGACTCGGGCTCGGCCGGCCGGGCAGCCGCCCGACCGGCATCGACGCCGCCGGCGAGCAGCCGGATGAGGCGCTCGGCCTGCGCCGCGCCCGCGCCGCCGCCCTGCTTACCCTCGCTTTACCGGGGTCGGTCTATCTGTACCAGGGCGAGGAACTCGGCCTGCCCGAACACACCACCATGCCGGCGCGCTGCCGTCAGGACCCGGCCTTTGCCAGGAGTGGCGGCAAGGAGATCGGCCGCGACGGCTGCCGGGTGCCGCTGCCCTGGCGGGCAGGCGCGCCGTCCTTCGGCTTCGGCCCGGCCGATGCGAGCTGGCTGCCGCAGCCGGACAATTTCGCCGCTTATGCGGTGGACCGGCAAGACGGCGTGGCCGGCTCGACGCTCGAGCTCTACCGGCAGGCGCTGCGGCTGCGCCGGCGGCACCGGCTCGGCGAGGGCGGACTGCGCTGGCGGCAGAGCGACCCCGACACGCTGGTGGTTGCCAACCGCTCGCTGCTGGTGGCGGTCAATCTCGGCCGACGCGACGCCGCGCTGCCGGACGGCCAGGCGCTGCTCAGCAGCGAGCCCCTCGGGACGGCGGGCCGCCTGCCGGGCAATACGTCGGTCTGGCTGCTGACCTGATGGCGGTGAGCCGGTGATTGCCGGCCGGCGCGGAGCGGCGCATTTTCCGTCCATCGTTCTCGCCCGGTGGGAGCCCGTCATGGCCGAAGCTTTCATCTGCGACTTCACCCGCACGCCGATCGGCCGCTACGCCGGGGCGCTCAAGGACGTGCGGGCCGACGATCTGGCGGCGCATCCGATACGCGTGCTGCGCGAGCGCAACCTCGGCGCCGACTGGGAGGCGGTGGATGACTGCTTCTACGGCTGCGCCAACCAGGCCGGCGAGGACAACCGCAACGTCGCGCGCATGGCCGTGCTGCTCGCCGGGCTGCCGCAGAGCGTCCCGGCGACGACGATCAACCGGCTCTGCGGCTCCGGCCTTGACGCCGTCGGCAGCGCCGCCAGGGCGATCCGCACCGGCGACGCCGAGTTCATCATCGCCGGCGGCGTCGAGAGCATGACGCGGGCGCCGTTCGTGATGGGCAAGTCGGCCGAGCCGTTCTCGCGCGGCAGCGAATTGCAGGACACCACGATGGGCTGGCGTTTCGTCAACCCGGTGCTGCAGGCGCAGTACGGCGTCGACAGCATGCCGGCAACGGCGGAGACCGTCGCCGAGGAGTTCCAGGTCTCGCGCGCCGACCAGGACGCGTTCGCGCTGCGCAGCCAGAGCCGCGCCCGGGCGGCGCAGGACAGCGGTTTTTTCGGCCGCGAGATCAGCCCGGTGACGATCCACGGGCGGCGCGGCGACGTGGTGGTGGAGCGCGACGAGCATCCGCGCGAGACCTCGCTCGAGGCGCTCGGCAAGCTGCGTCCGGTGACCAGGCCGGACGGCACGATCACCGCCGGCAACGCCTCGGGCATCAACGACGGCGCCGGCGCGCTGCTCGTCGCCTCCGAGGCGGCGGCGCGCCGGCATCACCTCACCCCGCGCGCCCGCGTGGTCGCGATGGCGACCGCCGGCGTCGCGCCGCGGATCATGGGTATCGGGCCGCTGCCTGCGGTCACCAAGCTGCTGGCGCGGCAGGGGCTGGAGCTGGCCGATATCGACCTGATCGAATTGAACGAGGCGTTCGCCGCGCAGGCGCTGGCGGTGCTGCGCGGCCTGGGGTTGCCGGACGATGCCGAGCAGGTGAACCCGCAGGGCGGCGCGATCGCGCTCGGCCACCCGCTCGGCATGTCGGGGGCGCGTCTCGCGATGACGGCGGTGAACGCGCTCGAAAGCCTCGGGCGGCGCCGCGCCGTGGTCACCATGTGCATCGGCGTGGGTCAGGGCATCGCCGCGTTGATCGAGCGGGTCTGAGCGCAATGCAGCGGAAGGCAATGCGATGAGCGGGATCGAACAGGCCTTGCCGGCCGAGCTTGGCCTGTCCGCCGAGCGCCTGCGGCGGATCGACGGCTGGATGGACAAGCTGGTCGCCGACGGCAAGCTGGCCGGGCTGAGCGTGATGGTGGCGCGGCGCGGCCGCATCGCCTACCAGCGCGCCGCCGGCCTCGCCGACCGCGAGCGCGGCACCGCGATGGCGGACGATACGATCGTGCGCATCTACTCGATGACCAAGCCGCTCACCAGCGCCGCCATCCTGATGCTCTACGAGGAGGGCCGGTTCCAGCTCGACGACCCGATCTCGCGCTTCCTGCCGGCGTTCGCGAACCAGCGCGTCTGCACGGGCGGCAGCCGCGCCAAGCCGGAGACCGAGCCGGCTGCGCGCGACATCAGCGTCCGCGACCTGCTGACCCACACCGCTGGCCTCACCTATGGCTGGATGGACGCGACGATCGTCGACGGGCTGTATCGCGCGGCGGGCATCGATTTCCAGACCTCCGAGGCGGAGCTCGGCGCGCTCGTCGAGCAGGCGGCAAGGCTGCCGCTGCTGGCGCAGCCAGGGCGCGCCTGGAACTACAGCATCGCGACCGACGTGCTCGGCCACCTCGTCGCGGTGATCTCCGGGCAGAGTTTCGAGGCGTTCCTGCACGAGCGGCTGCTGGGGCCGCTCGGCATGACCGACACGGATTTTTTCGTGCCGCCCGACAAGCTGGCGCGGTTCGCCGCAAATTACGGCCGCGGCGCCGACGGCGCGCTGGCGCTGATCGACGATCCGGCCAGCAGCGGGTTTTCGAGACAGCGGCCGATCTGCTCGGGCGGCGGCGGCCTGTGCTCGACGGCGGGCGACTACATGCGGTTCTGCCAGATGATGCTGGGCCAGGGAGCAGTGGGTGGCGGGCGGCTGCTCGGGCGCAAGACGGTCGAGCTGATGACCGCGAACCACCTTGGCGGCGACATGGGCGCGATGGGTCAGAGGCGGTTCAGCGAGTCGTCCTACGAGGGCATCGGCTTCGGTCTGGGTTTTTCGGTCATGCTCGACCCGGCCCGCGCGCAGATGCTCGGCACGCCTGGCGAGTATGCGTGGGGCGGTGCCGCCAGCACGGCGTTCTGGATCGACCCGCGCGAGGAGATGGCGGTCGTGCTGCTGACCCAGCTCATGCCCTCATCGGCCTACCCGATCCGGCGCGAGCTGCGCGTGCTGACTTATGCGGCGATCATTGATTGATCCGGCCTTGATGCCACGCCAAGCCGGTCACTTATACATCACTTATACCAGGCCATTCCGGCGATGATCAGCAGGCAGAGCGCGAGCAGGACGAGGGACAGCCAGCCGGCCGAAGCGCGGCCGCGGGCGCCGAGGGCGATGCCGTCATAGCCCCAGAGTGCCGCCGATCCCATCGACAGCGCGAACACCAGGAAGCCGACGAGGCCGAGATAGGGGATCGAGACCGGGTCCATGTGGCAAGCTCTTATTCACTCACGTAACTTTCGGCCTAATGCCGGCAATGCACAAGCGAAGTCCGGGGAGCTGTCAGAATGAGAACGCGCAGGGAGCTTCTCGTTGGCGCGGCGGGCGTCGCCGTCGTCGTGATCGGCGCTCGGAGCCTGTCTTCCGGCAGGGCGGAGCCGGCGGCGGCCGCTTCAGGGGCGGCGTTCCCGGTTCGGCATAGCGAGGCGGAGTGGCGGGCGCGGCTCACGCCGGCGGCGTATGATGTGCTGCGCCGGCAGGGCACCGAGCTGCCGGGCAGCAGCCCGCTCGATCATCAGGCGGCGGCGGGGCGGTATGCTTGCGCCGGCTGCGACCTCGCGCTGTTCGACGCCGCCACCAAGTTCGATAGCCACACCGGCTGGCCGAGCTTCTTCCAGCCGTTGCCTGGCGCCGTCGGCACCAGCGTCGACACCAGTTTTTTCGTGCGGCGCACCGAGGTGCATTGTGCGTGCTGCGGCGGCCATCTCGGCCACGTCTTCGCCGACGGGCCGCCGCCGACCGGGCAGCGCTACTGCATGAACGGCGTGGCGCTGCAGTTTCATGCCGCCTGATCGACCCGCCGCGAGGAACCGACGCATGACCGAGCCGCTCAGCCGACGCCTTGCCGCCATCGTGCCCGGGTTATCCATGGGCACCGTGGCGCTCGGCATTGCCGCGCTGCTGGTTGCCGGCGCCTCAATGCGCCTGCCGGTCGCGCAAGCCGACCCGGTGGCGCTGCCGATGCCGGCCGGCGACGTCGCGACGGGTGTTGGTCCACAGACCGCCGGGCTGCGGACGGTCGTGCTGGCCGGCGGCTGCTTCTGGGGCGTGCAGGGCGTGTTCGAGCACGTGCGCGGGGTGACGCGAGCGGTGGCTGGCTATGCCGGCGGCAGCGCCGACACCGCGCGGTATGAGACAGTGAGCACCGGTGCCACGGGACACGCGGAATCGGTACAGGTCACCTTTGATCCGGCGCGCGTAAGTTATGCGAAAATCCTGCAGATTTTCTTCTCCGTGGCGCTCGATCCGACAGAGGTGAACCGGCAGGGGCCGGATGGCGGCACGCAATACCGCTCCGAGGTGTTCGTGACGGATGACGAGGAGGGCGAGGTGGCGCGCCGCTACATCGCAAGCCTTGACGCCGCGCACGTCTTCGCCCGCCCGATCGCGACCCGGGTCGAGACGCTGCGCGGCTTCTACCCGGCCGAGGCGCACCACCAGGATTACCTGGTGCGAAATCCTGATAGCGGCTATATCGCGACCTTCGACCTGCCCAAGGTCGCGGCGCTGCAGCGGCTGTTCCCGTCGCAGTACAGCCCGGCACCCGTACTCGTCGGCCCGACGGGTCTGGCCGCCGGCGCTTCCTGAGCCTCGGAAGGGGCCAACCCTGGCGATGGCGGCGCGTTGGCGCCCGGTCCGCATTTTTGGTGACCGGAGAAGGAAACGCGATGTTCAGTTGCACAGGCTACGCCGCCGAGACCGCCGAGGCGCCGCTCGGCTCGTTCAGCTTCGAGCGCCGCGACCCGGGTGCTGGGGACGTGCGTCTCGACATACTATATTGCGGCGTCTGCCATTCGGATCTGCATACGACGCGCGACGAGTGGGGCGGCACGCTGTATCCGTGCGTTCCCGGGCATGAGATCGTCGGCAGGGTCAGCGCCGTCGGCGGCGAGGTCAGCGGCTTCAAGGTGGGCGACCTCGCCGGCGTCGGCTGCATGGTCGATAGCTGCCGCAGTTGCGCGAGTTGCCGCGCCGGGCTCGAGCAGTATTGCGAGCGCGGCTTCGTCGGCACCTATAACGGCCGCGAGCGTGGCGGCTACACGTTTGGCGGCTATTCGGCGGCGGTTGTGGTCGACCAGCATTTCGTGCTGCGCCTGCCGCAGAACCTCGAGCTCGCCGCCGTCGCGCCGCTGCTCTGCGCCGGCATCACCACCTACTCGCCGCTCAAGCATTGGCGGGTCGGTCCCGGGCAGCGCGTCGGCGTCGTCGGGCTCGGCGGGCTCGGCCACATGGCGCTGAAGTTCTCCCGCGCGTTCGGCGCCGAGACGGTGCTGTTCACCACCTCGCCGGGCAAGGAGGCGGACGCGAAGCGGCTCGGCGCCGACGAGGTCGTGCTGTCGCGCGACGAGGCGGCGATGCAGGCGCAGGCGTCGCGGTTCGACTTCATCATCGACTGCGTCTCCGCCGAGCACGACATCAACGCCTATCTCGGCCTGCTCAAGCGCGACGGCACGCTCGTACAGGTCGGCGCGCCGGAGCGGCCGCTGCCGGTCGCGGTGTTCTCGCTGCTGGGCAAGCGCCGCCGCTTCGCCGGCTCGCTGATCGGCGGCATACCCGAAACCCAGGAGATGCTGGATTTCTGCGGCGAGCACGGCATCGTCTGCGATATCGAGATGATACGCATGGACGAGATCAACCAGGCCTACGAGCGGATGCTGAGGAGCGACGTGAAGTATCGCTTCGTCATTGACATGGCTTCGCTGGCGGCGGCCTGAAGCATGACCGGTTCGCATTCGCTCACCGCCCCTGCTTTAGTCGTTGTCGGAGCGGCTTCTTCACGTTTCAGGTTTATCCAACCTGAAGTGATCAGGCGCTAGCGACTGGCTGAGGAGCGTCTCTGATGAGCGTATCGACCGCTGGGCGCGTGGCGCGGCGGCCCGGGTCCAGGTCTGGGTCCGGGTCCAGGCCCGGGCTTGCCGGCGCGGGGATTTCGGTCGCGGTGCTGGTCGCGATCAGCGTATCGCACCTGATCAACGACATGCTGCAGGCGCTGCTGCCGGCGATCTACCCGCTGCTCAAGACGCGGTTCGGTTTGAGCTTCGGCCAGATTGGCCTGCTGACGCTCGCCTTCCAGACCACCGCCTCGCTGCTGCAGCCGGCGATCGGCTACGGTACCGACCGCCGGCCGCTGCCATACTGCCTGCCGGTGGCGATGGGCTGCACGCTCGTCGGGCTGCTGATGCTGTCCGCGGCCGGCAGCTTTGCCGCGCTGGTGGTCGCGGCCTGCCTGGTCGGGCTCGGCTCGGCAATATTCCATCCCGAGAGTTCCCGCGTCGCCCGGCTCGCCTCGGGCGGGCGGCACGGCATGGCGCAATCGGTGTTCCAGGTCGGCGGCTATGCAGGCACCGCGCTCGGGCCGCTGCTCGCCGCTTTCGTGGTGGTGCCGCGCGGGCAGGCCAGCCTCGCCTGGTTCAGCCTCGCCGCCCTGCTCGGCATCGTGATCCTGGCGCGGATCGGGCTCTGGTACGCGCGCCGGCTCCGCTCGGCCGTGCGGCGGACGGGCAGCGCCGTGCCGCCGCACGGGCTGTCGCGGGGCCGGGTGAGCCTGTCGATCGTGGTGCTGCTGATGCTGATCTTCTCCAAGTATTTCTACCTGGCCTCGATCACCACCTACTACACCTTCTACCTGATCGGCCGCTTCCACCTCGGCGTCGCCGCCTCGCAGATCGACCTGTTCGTCTTCCTTGGCGCGGTGGCGCTCGGCACCCTGGTCGGCGGCCCGCTCGGCGACCGGTTCGGCCGCAAATACGTGATCTGGGGGTCGATCCTCGGCGTGCTGCCGTTCACGCTGATGCTGCCGCATGCCGATCTGCGCTGGACGCTCATCCTCTCGGTGGTGATCGGAACCATCCTGTCCTCGGCGTTCTCGGCGATCCTCGTCTATGCGCAGGATCTGCTGCCCGGCCGCGTCGGCACGGTGTCCGGCCTGTTCTTCGGCTTCGCCTTCGGCATGGGCGGGCTCGGGGCGGCGGTGCTGGGCGAGCTCGCCGACCGCACCAGCATCGACTTCGTCTACGGGCTGTGCGCCTGGCTGCCGGCGATCGGGTTGCTGACCGTCTTGCTGCCGAACCTGCGCCACCGGGCGGCGCCGGCGCCGGCGTGAGCCCCGCACAGGGGATCGGGCAGGAGATCGGGCGGCAGACCGGGGCGTGGGGCGCTACCCCGGGTGTCGCCGAGACGGTGGCGCCAGGGGTCGTGCGCGTGCTCGCCGGCAACCCAGGCCCGCTGACCGGCGCCGGCACCAACACCTACCTCGTCGAGCAGGCGGACGGGCTTGCCGCGATCGACCCCGGGCCGGAGCTGCCGGAGCACTTGGCGGCGGTGCTCGGCGCCGGCGGTGGCCGCCTCAGGCGCATCCTGCTGACCCATCACCATGCCGATCACAGCGGCGCGGCAAGTCGGCTCGCCGAGGCGAGCGGGGCGCCGGTGCTCGCCTGGCGCCGGCCGGGCGGCGACGGGTTGCGGATCGACCATGCGCTGTCGGACGGCGAGCCGATCGGCGACGGCGCCTGCGGCCTCATCGCCGTGCACACGCCGGGTCACGCCAGCGACCACGTCTGCTTTCGCGCGCCTGGCTTGAGTGCGCCGGGCCCGCCCGCGGGCGGCGTGCTGTTCAGTGGCGATCACGTGATGGGCTGGTCGACGAGCCTGGTCAGCCCGCCGGATGGCGACATGGCCGACTATCTGTCGAGCTTGCGCCTGCTGCTGGGCTTGCCGGAGGCGCTCTATCTGCCCGGCCACGGACCCACGGTTGCGAGCGCGCATCGCCTGGTGCGTGGCCTGCTCGCGCACCGGCTGTCGCGCGAGCAGGCGATCCTCGGCGCGCTGGCGGGCGGCCCGCTCGACATCCCCGGCCTGCTGACGCCGCTTTACGGCGCGCTCGAGGCGGCGCTTCGCCCGGCCGCCGAGCGGGTGATCCTCGCTCATCTCCTGAAACTCGAACGCGACGGCAGGGTGGCGCCGGCGCCGGGAGGTCTGGCGTGGCAAGCCGTCGGCGCGCTAGCGCGCTAATACCCC
>CAXTSD010000043.1:8213-11382 GCA_964246775.1 uncultured Acetobacteraceae bacterium
GACGGCTTGCCACGCCAGACCTGTTCTTAAAAAAAGGATTTCAAAGGCTCCGCCTTTGATGGGGTCAAGGGGCAAAGCCCCTTGCTTTGCCCTTGTCTTGCCGTGCCGCGCTGCGAACAGCCGCTTGTGCGGCGGCGCGGCCTTGACGTTGCCGGCTGGTCCGCTCATTTGCTGCAAACCGGACCACGATGGTCCGAAAGCGCGGGACATCATGCTGCGGCTCTCCAAACTCACCGACTACTCGGTTGCCGTGCTGGTCAGGTTATCGGGCGAGATGCCGTTGCAGACCTCGACCGGCATCGCCGCCTCGACCGGCGTGCCGGAGCCGACGGTCGCGAAGGTGTTGAAGGCGCTGGCCGCCAAGGGCCTGGTGGTGTCGCAGCGCGGCGCGCATGGCGGCTATCGGCTGACCAGGCCGCTCGCCATGATCGCGGTCGCCGAGGTGATCGAGGCGATCGACGGGCCGATTGCGATCACCACCTGCGTCGACGGCGCCGGCGGCTGCGAGGCCGAGCGGCTCTGCCCGATGCGCGGGCGTTGGGACGCGGTGAACATTGCCATACGCGAGACGTTGCTCGGCCTGTCGCTCGCCGACATGCAGGCGACGCCGCCGGCGCACATGCGCGGGCAGAGACCGGCCGATCGCGCCGCGCTGCTTGCAGAGTAAGGACAGAAGAACATGCCTGCAGTTGCCGAGACCCTCGACGCCGTAAAGGCGATCACCCAGTCCACCTACAAGTGGGGGTTCGAGACCGACATCGAGATGGAGGTCGCCCCGCGCGGGCTGAGCGAGGACATCGTCCGCCTGATCTCCGAGAAGAAGGGCGAGCCGTCCTGGCTGCTCGACTGGCGGCTCAAGGCCTATGCGGCGTGGCTCAAGATGGAGGAGCCGGTCTGGGCGTTGCTCGACTTTCCCAAGATCGACTACCAGGACGCGCATTATTATGCGGCGCCGAAGCGGAAGGCCGGGCCGGCGAGCCTCGACGAGGTCGATCCGGAATTGCTGCGCACCTACGAGAAGCTCGGTATTCCGCTACGCGAGCGGGCGATCCTGGCCGGCGTCGAGGGCGCCGCACTCGATCACGCGATGCCGAACGGCGGCAATGACGAGGTGCCGCACGGCGGCAACGATGCGATGCCGCGCGGCGGCAACATCGCGGTCGACGCGGTGTTCGACAGCGTCTCGGTGGCCACCACCTTCAAGTCCACCCTGCAGGCGGCGGGGGTGATCTTCTGCCCGATCAGCGAGGCGGTGCGCGAGCATCCCGAGCTGGTGCGGCAATATCTCGGCAGCGTCGTGCCAGCCGGCGACAACTATTTCGCGGCGCTGAACAGCGCGGTGTTCACCGACGGCTCGTTCGTGTTCATCCCCAAGGGCGTGCGCTGCCCGATGGAGCTGTCGACGTATTTCCGCATCAACGCGAGGAACACCGGCCAGTTCGAGCGCACGCTGATCGTCTGCGAGAGCGGTGCCGAGGTGAGCTATCTCGAGGGCTGCACCGCGCCGATGCGCGACGAGAACCAGCTGCACGCCGCGGTCGTCGAGCTGGTGGCGATGGACGACGCGCGGATCAAGTACAGCACGGTGCAGAACTGGTACCCGGGCGACGCGAACGGCCGTGGCGGCATCTACAACTTCGTCACCAAGCGCGGCACCTGCCGCGGCGCGCGCAGCAAGATCTCGTGGACGCAGGTGGAGACCGGCTCGGCGATCACCTGGAAGTATCCGTCCTGCATCCTGCAGGGCGACGGCAGCGTCGGCGAGTTCTACTCGGTCGCGGTGACCAACAACCGCCAGCAGGCCGATACCGGCACCAAGATGATCCACATCGGCAAGAACACGACCAGCACGATCGTGAGCAAAGGGATCAGCGCCGGGCGCAGCAACAACACCTATCGGGGCCTGGTGCGCGTGCTGCCGAAGGCCGAGGGCGCGCGCAACCACACGCAATGCGACAGCCTGCTGATCGGCGACCGCTGCGGCGCCCACACGGTTCCCTACATCGAAAGCCGCAACCCGCGCGCCAAGATCGAGCACGAGGCGACGACCAGCAAGATCGCCGAGGATCAGCTTTTCTACTGTCGCCAGCGTGGACTTTCGGAAGAGGACGCGGTCGGCATGCTGGTCAACGGCTTCTGCAAGGAAGTGCTGAAGGAGCTGCCGATGGAGTTCGCGGTCGAGGCGCAGAAGCTGCTCGCCGTCAGCCTCGAGGGGAGCGTCGGCTGATGCTGCAGATACGCGACCTGGCGGCGAACATCGCCGACAAGCCGATCCTGCGCGGCGTCACGCTCAGCGTGCCTGATGGCGAGGTGCACGCCATCATGGGGCCGAACGGCTCCGGCAAGTCGACCTTGTCGTATGTGCTGTCCGGCCGCGCCGATTACGAGGTGACCGGCGGCACGGCGATTTTTGACGGCCGCGACCTGCTCGCGATGGCGCCTGAGGAGCGCGCGGCGGCGGGGCTGTTCCTCGCCTTCCAGGCGCCGGTGGAGCTGCCCGGGGTCGGCAATGCCAATTTTCTGCGCACCGCGCTCAATGCGCAGCGGCGGGCGCGCGGCGAGCCCGAGATCGACGCTGTGCAGTTCCTCAAGCTCGCGCGGGCAGAGGCGAAGCGGCTCGCGATGCCGGACGACATGCTTAAGCGCAACGTCAATGTCGGCTTTTCCGGCGGCGAGAAGAAGCGCAACGAGGTGCTGCAGATGTCGCTGCTGCGGCCCAAGCTCGCGATACTCGACGAGACGGATAGCGGGCTCGACATCGACGCGCTGCGCATCGTCGGCGCCGGCGTGACCGCGCTCCGCGGCGGCAGTTTTTCCGCCCTCGTCATCACTCACCACCAGCGCCTGCTCGACCACGTCGTGCCGGATCGGGTGCACGTGCTGGCCGAGGGCCGCATCGTGCGGTCCGGCGGACCCGAGCTCGCCCACGCGCTCGAGGCCAATGGCTACGCGCAGGTGATTGCGGAGGCGGCATGAACCAGCTTGTGCCGCCGGCCGCGCCGGCGCTGGCTCAACCGGGTATGCTCGCGGCCAGCGCGGGCGCGTTCCTGCGCCGCTACGAGGGTCTGCGGGCGCAGCTTCCGGGCGACGGCGAGCAGCGTCGCCTGGCGGCCGAGAGCTTCCGCCGGCTCGGTTTTCCGGGGCCGCGCGAGGAGGCCTGGCGCTACAC
>CAXTSD010000044.1:0-9721 GCA_964246775.1 uncultured Acetobacteraceae bacterium
CCGGCGCGAAGGGCGAGCCGGCGGGCGAGAAGCCAGAGATGCTGGCGGTGCTGCCGCTGCGCGACATCGTCGTCTTTCCGCACATGATCGTGCCGCTGTTCGTCGGCCGCGAGAAGTCGGTGCGGGCACTCGAGGCGGTGATGAAGGACGACAAGCAGATACTGCTGGTCGCGCAGAAGAACGCCGCGCAGGACGATCCCTCGGCCGATGATCTCTACCGCGTCGGCACGGTGAGCACGATCCTGCAGCTGCTCAAGCTGCCGGACGGCACGGTTAAGGTGCTGGTCGAGGGCGGCCGCCGCGCGCGGATCACCGAGTTCGGCGAGACCGAGGCGTATTTCGAGGCGCGGGTCGAGGCGTTGCCGGATCTGGAGGGCGACAACAAGGAGCTCGAGGCGCTCGGCCGCACCGTGGTCAGCCAGTTCGAGCAGTACATCAAGCTGAACAAGAAGATCGCGCCCGAGGTGCTGGTCTCGCTCAATCAGATCGAGGAGCCGACCAAGCTCGCCGACACCATCGCGAGCCACCTCAACCTCAAGATCAGCGAGAAGCAGGAGCTGCTGGAGGCGGCGCGCATCGGCGAGCGGCTGGAGCGGGTGTTCGGGCACATGGAGTCCGAAATCGGCGTGCTGCAGGTCGAGAAGAAGATACGCAACCGCGTCAAGAAGCAGATGGAGAAGACGCAGCGCGAATATTACCTCAACGAGCAGCTCAAGGCGATCCAGAAGGAGCTCGGCGAGGGCGAGGACGGCAAGGACGAGACCGCCGAGCTCGAGGAGAAGATACGCGCGACCAAGCTGTCGAAGGAGGCGCGCGACAAGGCGCTCGGCGAGCTGAAGAAGCTGCGCACAATGAGCCCGATGTCCGCCGAGGCGACGGTGGTGCGCAACTACCTCGATTGGGTGCTGTCGATCCCCTGGAAGAAGCGTTCGAAGGTGCGCATCGACGTCGCCGAGGCCGAGCGCATACTCGATGCCGACCACTATGGCCTCGAGAAGATCAAGGAGCGCATACTCGAGTACCTGGCCGTGCAGTCGCGCTCGCCCAAGATACGCGGCTCGATCCTGTGCCTGGTCGGCCCTCCTGGCGTCGGCAAGACCTCGCTCGGCAAGTCGGTGGCCCGCGCGACGGGGCGCAACTTCGTGCGCATGTCGCTCGGCGGGGTGCGCGACGAGGCGGAGGTGCGCGGCCATCGGCGGACCTATATCGGCTCGATGCCCGGCAAGATCATCCAGGGCATGAAGAAGGCGAAGACCTCCAACCCGCTGTTCCTGCTCGACGAGATCGACAAGCTCGGCGCCGACTGGCGCGGCGATCCGTCCTCGGCGCTGCTCGAGGTGCTGGATCCGGAGCAGAACGCAACCTTCGCCGACCACTATCTCGAGGTCGACTACGACCTGTCGGACGTGATGTTCGTGACCACCGCCAACAGCCTGCGCATGCCGCAGCCGCTGCTCGACCGCATGGAGATCATCCGCATCCCCGGCTATACCGAGGACGAGAAGGTGCAGATCGCGAAGCGCCATCTGGTCGCCAAGCAGGGCGAGGCGCACAGCCTGAAGGCCGAGGAGTGGTCGCTCAGCGACGACGCGCTGATCGACCTCGTGCGCTACTACACGCGTGAGGCGGGAGTGCGAAACCTCGAGCGCGAGATCGCGAACCTGGCCCGCAAGTCGGTCAAGGAGATCGTCACCGCGAAGGTGAAGAAGGTTACGATCAACCGCAAGAACCTCGAGAAGTTCGCCGGCGTCCGCAAGTTCCACTACGGCGAGGCGGAGAGCGAGGACATGGTCGGCGTCGTCACCGGCCTCGCCTGGACCGAGGTGGGCGGCGAGATACTGACGATCGAGAGCGTCACCCTGCCCGGCAAGGGCACGATCAAGAGCAGCGGCAAGCTTGGCGACGTCATGCAGGAGAGCGTCTCGGCGGCGCTCAGCTATGTGCGCAGCCGCTCGATCCAGTTCGGCATCAAGCCGACGCTATTCGAGAAGCGCGACATCCACGTTCACGTGCCGGAAGGTGCGACGCCGAAGGACGGACCCTCCGCCGGCGTTGCGATGGCGACCAGCATCGTCAGCGTGCTCACCGGCATACCGATCCGTCGCGACGTCGCGATGACCGGCGAGATCACGCTGCGCGGCCGCGTGTTGCCGATCGGCGGGCTGAAGGAGAAGCTGCTCGCGGCGCTCCGGGCTGGCATCACCACGGTGTTCTTCCCCAAGGAGAACGAGAAGGACCTCGCCGACATTCCGGAGAGCGTGCGCAAGGCGCTGACGCTGATCCCGGTCAGCCACGCCGACGAGGTGATCAGCCAGGCGCTGCAACGCAAGCCGGAGGCGATCGAGTGGGAGGAGCCGCCTGAGCCGGTGGCCGCCACGGCAGGGGCGGGAGCGGCGGCGTCGTTGCCGCATTAGCATCGACGGGCGGCGGGAAGGGGCCAAGGCTCTGCCCTGGACCGGGCACCCATCGCACAAGTGCGATGGGACCCGACGCTGGGGGCGAGCGGCCCAGACCCGCGTCCGTTGGAGTTTCGCGAGCGATCTTTCGTGCTTGCGAGGCATCAAATGCTTCCGCGTCACACTCCGCCCTCGACGGGGAGACACGGGGCCAAGAAACGGATTTTAAAGGCTTCGCCTTTAATCAGAGTCCAGAGGCGAAGCCTTTGGCCTTGCTTGCGCTTGCCTTGCCTTGGACGTTGCCCTCAGCCTGCAGCCTGCCCTACACCATCCGGCGGGGGCGGTTAGCTCAGCGGTAGAGCGTCTCGTTTACACCGAGAGGGTCGGCGGTTCGAAACCGTCACCGCCCACCAAGCATGGGCCCACCAAGCATGAGCCTACCGAGAGCGCTTGGGTTGACGACGGCTTGGGCGGCCTTTACACCGCCGGTCACGCCAGTTGCGGGTGTAGCTCAGTTGGTTAGAGCGCCGGCCTGTCACGCCGGAGGTCGCGGGTTCGAGCCCCGTCACTCGCGCCAGCGGGCGCCAGACAACTCCTTGTCAGCGGCTGGTTTGGCGGCAGGCCGCGACCATATCCGCCTGTGTGAAGGCGGTATGGCGGCGGGTCTTGGTTGCCGCTAGTCTCCGCCTCATGGTGCGGTGCGGCAAAAGGCTGCGGCCGCATGACCTGCAGGATGGAGCGTCGCCATGCAGCCGCTACTCGCCAACTACTACCCGATCCTGATCTTCATCGCGATCGCCGCCGGCATCGCAGGCGCCATGGTGGGCGGATCGATGCTGGCGGCGCGGCAGCGGCCGTATGCGGAAAAGCTGTCCGCCTATGAGTGCGGTTTCGAGGCGTTCGACGACGCGCGCCGGCGCTTCGACGTGCGGTTCTACCTGGTGGCGATCCTGTTCATCATCTTCGATCTCGAGGTCGCCTTTCTGTTTCCCTGGGCGGTCAGCCTGGCGAAAATCGGCCTGTTCGGCCTGCTGTCGATGCTCGGTTTCCTTGCAGTTCTGACCGTTGGTTTCATCTATGAATGGCGCAAGGGCGCGCTGGATTGGGAGTAGGGCCATGAGCGGCCAGACAGTGGGACAGACCGAGGCGGTGGCCTGGAATCGCCAGGCGTTGCCGCCTGGACCCGAGCAGGATGCGGTGGTGCGCGGCATCACCGGCGAGATTACCGACAAGGGCTTTGTCGTCGCCAATATCGACAAACTGGTGAACTGGGCGCGCACCGGCAGCTTGTGGCCGATGACGTTCGGGCTGGCGTGCTGCGCGGTGGAGATGATCCACGCCTACATGCCGCGCTACGACCTCGACCGGTTCGGCGTCATACCGCGCGCCTCGCCGCGACAGAGCGACGTGATGATCGTCGCCGGCACGCTGACCAACAAGATGGCGCCGGCGCTGCGCAAGGTCTACGACCAGATGCCGGAGCCGCGCTGGGTGATCTCGATGGGGTCGTGCGCCAATGGCGGCGGCTACTATCATTACTCGTATTCGGTGGTGCGCGGCTGCGACCGCATCGTGCCGGTCGACATCTACGTCCCGGGCTGCCCGCCGACGGCCGAGGCGCTGATCTACGGCATCATGCAACTGCAGAAGAAGATACGTCGCACCGGGACCATACTGCGTGGCTGAGACCCCGGTGACGGCGCCGGTGCCCGTCAACAACGCGCCGACCCAGCTGCCGGCGATCGCCCACCCGGCGGCGCTGCAGGCGATCGCGGTCGAGATGTCGGACGGCGTGCCGGGCGTGCTGTCGGCCGGTGTCGAGAATGGCGAGCTGGTGGTGCGGGTGACGCGCGAGACCGTGCTGCCGCTGCTCACCCGGTTGCGCGACGACCCGCGCTTCGGCTTCGAGCAGCTGATCGATGTGTGCGGCGTCGACTATCCGGAGCGGCCGGAGCGGTTCGACGTCGTCTACAACCTGCTTTCGGTGTCGACCAACCGGCGCATCCGGGTAATCACGCATACCGACGAAACCACGCCGGTCGCCTCGGTCTCCGGTCTGTGGCCGTGCGCGACCTGGTGGGAGCGCGAGGCCTGGGACCTGTTCGGCGTGCTGTTCTCGGGGCTTGCCGATCACCGGCGCATCGTCACCGATTACGGTTTCGAGGGCCATCCGCTGCGCAAGGACTTTCCGCTGACCGGCTATGTCGAGGTGCGCTACGACGAGGAGCGCAAGCAGGTCGCCTACGAGCCGGTGCGGCTGACCCAGGATTTTCGCAACTTCGACTTCATATCCCCCTGGGAGGGCATGACGACGCTGCCGGGCGACGAGAAGGCGCATGAGCGCCGCGCCGGCCGCGACGTGATCGCGCCGCCTAGCGGACGGGAGGTTCCACCCGCATGAGCGAGATCATCGAGCGACCACAGGGCAGGCAGGCCGGCGACGAACGGCGGGGTGACGTGCCGATCGACATGCTGCCCGACGCCAATGTCGACGCCTCGACCAAGACGATCGAGATCGACAGCCACGCCATCAACTTCGGCCCGCAGCATCCGGCGGCGCATGGCGTGCTGCGCCTGGTGCTGGAGATGGACGGCGAGGTGGTGGACCGGGCGGATCCGCATATCGGCCTGCTGCATCGCGGCACCGAGAAGCTGATCGAGTACAAGACCTACGTCCAGGCGGTGCCGTATTTCGACCGGCTCGATTACGTCTCGCCGATGTGCATGGAGCACACCTTCGCCCTGGCGACCGAGAAGCTGCTCGGCATCGACGTGCCGGAGCGCGGGCAGTGGATACGCACGCTGTTCGCCGAAGTGACCCGCGTGCTCAACCACCTGCTGAACATCACCACCTACGCGCTTGATGTCGGCGCCCTCACCCCGGTGCTCTGGGGCCATGAGGAGCGCGAGAAGCTGATGGAGTTCTACGAGAACGTCTCCGGCGCCCGGCTGCACGCCAATTATTTCCGGCCAGGCGGGGTCGCCAAGGACCTGCCGGCGGGGCTCGCGGACCGGCTCTGGGCGTGGTCGGAGACGTTTCCGAAGTTCATCGACGACCTCTCCGGCCTGCTGACCGCCAACCGGATCTGGAAGCAGCGCACGGTCGATATCGGCGTGTTCACCGCCGAGCAGGCGCTGGCCTGGGGCTGGACCGGGCCGAACCTGCGCGCCTCCGGCGTCGCCTGGGACCTGCGCCGTTCGCAACCCTACGACATGTACGGGCAGGTCGAGTTCGACATTCCGGTGACCCGCAACGGCGATTGCTACGACCGCTACCTGATACGGCTCTACGAGATGCGGGAAAGCGTGAAGATCATCCGCCAGTGCCTTGAGAAGATGAAGCCCGGCCCGATCAAGATACAGGATCGCAAGTTCTCGCCGCCGAAGCGCCAGGAGATGAAGCGCTCGATGGAGGCGCTGATCCATCACTTCAAGCTCTACACCGAGGGCTATCACGTGCCGGCGGGCGCGACCTACACGGCGACCGAGAGCCCGAAGGGCGAGTTCGGCGTCTACCTGGTGTCGGACGGCACCAACCGGCCGTATCGCTGCAAGATACGGCCGACCGGGTTCGCCAATTTGCAGGCGCTGGAGACGATGGCGAAGGGCCACATGCTGGCCGACGCGGTGGCCTGCATCGGCTCGCTCGACCTGGTGTTCGGCGAGGTCGATCGATGAGCGGCGGCCGCGGCGTCGCCTCCGGCGGCATCATGCAGTCCGAGGATGTCGGCGACGGGTCGACCGGTGTTGACTACGCGCGACGGCATGGCGAGCCGGAGAGCTTCGCGTTTGACGAGGAGAGCGAGCGCGAGATTGCCCGGGCGACGGCGAACTATCCGCCCGGGCGCGAGGCGAGCGCGGTCATTCAGTGCCTCTATCTGGTGATGCGGCAGATGCGTCGGCTGACCGGCAGCGGCTGGGTGCCGCGCGCCGCGATGGACGCGGTGGCGCGGCGGCTCGGCATGCCGGCGATACGCGTCTACGAGGTTGCGACCTTCTACACCATGTTCCCGACCCAGCCGGTCGGCCGATATCACCTGCAGGTCTGCACGACGACGCCGTGCTGGCTGCGCGGTTCGGACGATATCACCGCCGCCTGCCGCAAGGTCTCCGGCCTCAGCGAGTGGCACGAGACCAGTGCTGACGGGCTGTTCACGATGAGCGAGGTCGAGTGCCTGGGCGCCTGCGTCAACGCGCCGATCCTGCAGATCAACGAGGATTTCTACGAGGACCTGGACGGCGCGCTGACCGAACGCCTGCTCGAGGGGCTGAAGCGCGGCGAGGCGCTGCCGCAGCCGGGCTCGATGATCGGCCGGCAATGCTCGGCGCCGGAGGGCGGGCCGATGGTGCTTACCAGCGTCACCGACGCGCCGCGCGGTGCCGGGTCCCGCCCGCAGGCAGGGGAGTAGGGCGATGCTCGCCGACAAGGACAGGATTTTCACCAACCTCTACGGCCTGCATCGCTGGACGCTGGACGGCGCGCGAGCGCGCGGCGACTGGGACGGCACGGCGGAGCTGATCGGGCGCGGGCGCGAGGCGATCATCGAGCAGATGAAGGCGTCCGGGCTGCGCGGCCGCGGCGGCGCCGGCTTCCCCACGGGCATGAAGTGGTCGTTCATGCCGAAGCAGTCGGACGGGCGGCCGCACTACCTCGTGGTCAACGCCGACGAGAGCGAGCCGGGGACGTGCAAGGACCGCGACATCATGCGCCACGAGCCGCACAAGCTGCTCGAGGGGTGTCTCATCGCCGGCGTCGCGATGGGGGCGCACGCCGCCTACATCTACGTGCGCGGCGAGTTCCGCAACGAGGCGAGCAACGTCGAGACGGCGATCGAGGAAGCGTATGCGGCCGGGCTGATCGGGCCGAACGCCTGCGGCTCGGGCTGGGATTTCGACATCTTCCTACATCGCGGGGCGGGCGCGTATATCTGCGGCGAGGAGACGGCGCTGCTCGAGAGCCTCGAGGGCAAGAAGGGCATGCCGCGGCTGAAGCCGCCGTTTCCGGCGGCGATGGGGCTGTGGGGCTGCCCGACGACGGTCAACAACGTCGAGAGCATCGCCGTCGCGCCGACCATATTGCGTCGCGGCGCGGCCTGGTTCTCCGCACTCGGGCGGCCGAAGAACGCCGGCACCAAGGTGTTCTGCATCTCCGGGCACGTGAACAAGCCGTGCAACGTCGAGGAGGAGCTCGGCATTCCGCTGCGCGAGCTGATCGAGACCTATGCCGGCGGCGTGCGCGGCGGCTGGGACAACCTGCTGGCGGTGATCCCTGGCGGCTCCTCGGTGCCGGTGATCCCGAAATCGGTGTGCGACACGGTGCTGATGGATTTCGACAGCCTGCGCGACGCGAAGACCGCGCTCGGCACCGCCGGCGTCATCGTGATGGACAAATCGACCGACATCGTGAAGGCGATCGCCATCCTGGCGCATTTCTACAAGCACGAGAGCTGCGGCCAGTGCACGCCGTGCCGCGAGGGCACCGGCTGGATGATGCGGGTGATCAACCGGATGGTCGAGGGCCGCGCGGAGGTCGAGGAGATCGACATGCTCGACCAGGTCAGCCGGCAGATCGAGGGCCACACCATCTGCGCCCTCGGCGACGCCGCCGCCTGGCCGATCCAGGGCCTGATCCGGCATTTCCGCCCGCAGATGGAGCAACGCATCGCCGCCTACAAGGCCGCCGGCCTGCGCCCCCTGGCGGCAACGCCGGGGAATATGCCCTTAGCTGCTGAATAAAATGGTTTCCAAAGGCCGCCGGCCTTTGGCGGGTCGAGGGCAGAGCCCTCGCCTTACTTGCTCGAGGGTTTTCTAGATGCCCAAGGTAACGATAGACGGCCAGGAACTAGAGGTAGCCCCCGGCACCACGGTGTTGCAGGCCTGCGAGCAGGCCGGCCGCGAGATACCGCGTTTCTGCTACCACGAGCGGCTATCCATCGCCGGCAATTGCCGGATGTGCATGGTCGAGATCGAGAAGTCGCCGAAGCCGGTGGTCTCCTGCGCGTTTCCGACGGCGGAAGGCCAGGTGATTAAGACCGACTCGCCGATGGTGCGTCAGGCCAGGCGCGGGGTGATGGAGTTCCTGCTGATCAACCACCCGCTCGACTGCCCGATCTGCGATCAGGGCGGCGAGTGCGATCTGCAGGACCAGGCGTATTCGTACGGCATGGACCACTCGCGCTACGCCGAGAGCAAGCGCGCGATCAAGGACAAGTATCTCGGGCCGCTGGTCAAGACGATCATGACCCGCTGCATACAGTGCACCCGCTGCGTGCGGTTCGCGACCGAGATCGCCGGAGTGGACGAGCTAGGCGCCACGTCGCGCGGCGAGAACATGGAGATCGGCACCTATGTGGAAAAGGCGCTGACCTCGGAGCTGTCCGGCAACCTGATCGACATCTGCCCGGTCGGCGCGCTGACCTCCAAGCCGTATGCCTTCGTCGCCAGGCCGTGGGAGCTGGCGAAGACCGACAGCATCGACGTGCTGGACGCGCTTGGTTCGGCGATCAGGATCGATGCGCGCGGGCCGGAGGTGCTGCGCATACTGCCTCGCCCGAGCGACGACGTGAACGAGGAGTGGCTGGGCGACAAGTCGCGGTTTTCGTTCGACGGGCTGAAGCGCCGGCGGCTCGACCGGCCGTGGCTGCGGCGCGACGGCACGCTCAAGCCGGCGAGCTGGCCGGAGGCGTTCGCCGCCATCGAAGCGAGGCTGCAGGGGCTGGCGGGCGAGCAAGTCGGCGCGATCAGCGGTGATCTTGCGGATGCGGAGTCGGTTGCGGCCTTGCGCGACCTGTTCGCCTCGCTCGGCTCGGTCAATCTCGACTGCCGGCAGCGCGGCGAGGCGTTCTCGACGGCGCGTCGCGACCACTACCTGTTCAACTCCTCGATCGCCGGGATTGAGGAGGCGGACGCAATCCTGCTGATCGGCAGCGTGCCGCGTCATGAGGCGCCGGTGCTCAACGCGCGGATACGCAAGCGTTTTCTGGCCGGGGTGCCGGTGGCGTCGATCGGTCCGGCGGCGGAGCACACCTACAGCGTGCTGGCGCTCGGCTACGAGCCGACCGCGATCGGCCGGCTCGCCGCGGCGCGCGGCGAGTTCGCCGACATGCTGCGCGAGGCCAAGCGGCCGATGGTGATCGTCGGGCAGGGGGCGCTGCGCCGGGCGGATGGCGCGGCGGTGCTGGCGGCGGCGTGGTCGCTCGCCGAGGGCATCGGCGCGCTGAGTGCCGAGTGGAACGGTTTCAACGTGCTGCACACCGCGGCCGGCATGGTCGGGGGGCGCGCACAGCGCGTAGGGGGCGGGGGCCCGCGCCACTCGGGCGGCGCCC
>CAXTSD010000044.1:9731-11371 GCA_964246775.1 uncultured Acetobacteraceae bacterium
CGATCTCGGCTTCGTGCCTGGCGAGCGCGGCAAGTCGGTCGGCCAGATGCTGGGCGGCGGCGTCGACCTGCTTTGGCTGCTCGGCGCCGACGAGATCGACATCGCCGCGATCGGGCCGGACACTTTCGTCGTCTATCAGGGTCACCATGGCGACCGGGGTGCGGCGCGGGCGGACGTGATCCTGCCGGGTGCCGCGTATACCGAGAAGCCGGGCACCTTCGTCAACACCGAGGGCCGAGTACAGCGCGCCTACCGCGCCGGCTTCGCGCCAGGCGAGGCGCGGGAGGATTGGCGGATCATCCGCGCCTTCAGCGAGGTGATCGGCAAGACCTTGCCGTATGACGACCTCGACGCGATGCGGGCGCGGCTCGCCGCGGTGAACCCGGTGTTCGCGCGCATCGGCCTGCCGCGTTTCGGCGCCGAGGCGGCGGGCGGCCCGGGCGGCGACAAGGCGGCGGTGAGCGAGGCGCCGTTCGTCGCCGCGGTGCCGGACTACTACCAGACTAACGTGATCAGCCGCGCCAGCGCGGTGATGGGCGAGTGCTCGGCGCTGTATCGGCCGGCGCCGCTCGCTTTGGCGGCGGAGTAGCGCCGGGTGGAGCACTTCTTCTTCGACACCATTCTTGGGCAGATCATCATCACGATGGCCGAGACGCTCGCCTTGCTGGTGCCGCTGATGCTCAGCGTCGCGTACGCGACCTATGCCGAGCGCAAGGTGCTGGGCGCGATGCAGTTGCGCATCGGCCCGAACCGGGTCGGGCCGTTCGGCATCTGGCAGGCGTTCGCCGACGCGCTCAAGATGCTGATGAAGGAGACGATCATCCCGACGGGGGCGAACCGGGCGCTGTTCCTGTTCGCGCCGATGCTGACCTTCGTGCTGGCGATGGCGGCCTGGGCGGTGATCCCGATCGGCGATGGCTGGGCGATCGCCGACATCAATGTCGGCGTTCTGTATCTGTTCGCGATCAGCTCGCTCGGCGTCTACGGCATCATCATCGCCGGCTGGGCGAGCAACTCGAAATACCCGTTTCTCGGCGCCATGCGCTCAGCGGCGCAGATGGTGAGCTACGAGGTCTCGATCGGCTTCGTCATGGTCTGCGTGCTGCTCTGCGTCGGCAGCCTCAATCTCAACGACATCGTGAAGGCGCAGGACCACATCTGGTTCTGCGTGCCGCTGTTTCCGATGTTCGTGGTGTTCCTGATCTCGGCGATGGCGGAGACCAACCGGGCGCCGTTCGACCTGGCCGAGGGCGAGAGCGAGATCGTCGCCGGCTTCTTCGTCGAATACAGCGCCATGGCGTTCGCGCTCTTCTTTCTTGGCGAATACGCCAACATGTTCCTGATGTGCGGGATGACCACGATCCTGTTCCTCGGCGGCTGGCATCCGCTGTTCGGGCTCGGCTTCATCCCCGGCTTCATCTGGTTCGGCGCCAAGGTGTGGGCGTTGATGTTCGTGTTCTTCTGGGCTCGCGCGACGTTTCCGCGCTACCGCTACGACCAGTTGATGCGGCTTGGCTGGAAGGTGTTCCTGCCGCTGTCGCTGATCTGGCTGGTGCTGACCGCGGGGTTCTTGATGGCGACGGGGCTGCTGCCGACATCACCGGTCTAAGAAAGGTAAGGCAAGGCGAGGGGCTTTGCCC
>CAXTSD010000045.1:0-11154 GCA_964246775.1 uncultured Acetobacteraceae bacterium
GCCAGGCACCGCCCGAGGGCGGCGGCGGCCTGAGCTCGACGACGCGCGCCTCGGTATCGAGGGCGACGGCGTCAAACGAGCGCCAAGCGGTGCGCAACGGCCCGGCGACCCGGACGATCCGCGCCACCGCCCGCCCGGACGCGTCGACGCCGATCCACTCGCGTGCGCGCAGCGCGTCACCCATGCGGCCCCGCGTCCAGCGCAGACGCGGGACCAGTCGCTATCTCCCCGCCCCGAGCAGGGTCGTCGGCGCCGCCGGCATCAGGCGGACTTCGCCATGATCTCGTCGGCGACGTTGCGCGGCACCGGGTCGTAGTGGTGGAACTGCATGGTGAACGAGGCGCGGCCCTTGGTCATCGAGCGCAGGTGCGAGATGTAGCCGAACATCTCCTTGAGCGGCACCTGCGCCCGCACGGTGACGGTCGAGCCGGCGCTCTCCTGGCTCTGGATCATGCCGCGCCGGCGATTGAGGTCGCCGACGACGTCGCCGACATGGTCCTGCGGCGTGGTGACCTCGACGTCCATGATCGGCTCGAGTATCTGCGGGCCGGCCTTCTTCATGCCCTCGCGGAAGCAGGCCTTTGACGCGATCTCGAAGGCGAGCGCCGAGCTGTCGACGTCGTGGTACTTGCCATCGACCAGGGTGTACTTGAAGTCAACGGTCGGGAAGCCGGCGAGCACGCCGGTCTCGGCCTGCACCTTGATGCCCTTCTCGACCGCCGGAACATACTCCTTCGGCACCGTGCCGCCGACCACCTTGTTCTCGAACAGTATGCCCTCGTTGCGTGGGCGCGGCTCGAACACGATCTTGACCTCGGCATACTGGCCGGAGCCGCCGGACTGCTTCTTGTGGGTGTAGGTCTCGGTATGCGCCCGCGATATCGTCTCGCGATAGGCGACCTGCGGTGCGCCGATATTGGCTTCGACGTTGTACTCGCGCCTCAGGCGGTCGATGATGATCTCGAGGTGCAGCTCGCCCATGCCGGACAGTATGGTCTGCCCGGTCTCCTGGTCGGTCTTGAGCCGCAGCGACGGATCCTCGCCGGCGAGCTTCTGCAGGCCGAGCGTCATCTTCTCGACGCTGTCCTTGGTGCGCGGCTCGACCGAGATGTCGATCACCGGCACCGGGAACGCCATGCGCTCCAGCACCACCGGGTCGTCGTTGGAGGCCAGCGTGTCACCGGTGCCGGTATCCTTGAGGCCGACGAAGGCGGCGATGTCGCCGGCCGTGACCTCCTTGATCTCGGCCCGCTTGTCGGCGTGCATCTGGAACATCCGGCCGATGCGCTCGCGATGGTCCTTGGTGGTGTTCTGCACCATGTCGCCGGATTTCAGCGTCCCGGAATACACCCGCACAAAGGTCAGCGTGCCGTATTTGTCGTTGATGATCTTGAAGGCGAGGCCGGCGAACGGCGCCGCCGGGTTGGCCGGGATCACGCGCCGCTCGAGGCCCTCCTCGTCGCCCTCCTCCTCGGCCACCTTGATGCCCGGCACGTCGACGGGGGAGGGCAGGTAGTCGAGCACCGCGTCGAGCAGCGGCTGCACGCCCTTGTTCTTGAACGCGGTGCCGCACAGCACCGGGCGGAACGCGCCGGCGATGGCGCCGAGCTTGATGCAGCGCTTCAGCGTTTCGACCGCGACGTCGCCGCCCTCGAAATACTCCTCCATCGCCGCGTCATCCATTGACAGCGCGGTGTCGAGCAGCACCTGCCGGTGCTCGCGCGCCTTTTCGGCCAGCTCGGCGGGGATCTCCTCCTCGTGGAACTTGGCGCCGAGCTCGCCGCCCTCCCAGACGATCGCCTTCATGGTGACCAGGTCGACGACGCCCAGGAAGCTCTCCTCGATGCCGATCGGCAGCTGCAGCGGCAGCGCCACGATGTCGAGCTTCTCCTTCAGCGTGTCGAAGGCGCGGTAAAAATCGGCGCCGGTGCGGTCCAGCTTGTTGATGAAGATGATGCGCGGCACGTTGTAGCGGTCGGCGAGGCGCCAGTTGGTCTCCGACTGCGGCTGCACCCCGGCGACGCCCTCGATGATGAAGATCGCGCCGTCCAGCACCCGCAGCGAGCGGTTGACCTCGATGTTGAAGTCGATGTGGCCTGGCGTGTCGATGATGTTGATGCGGTGGTCCTTCCACTCGCAGGTCACCGCGGCCGAGGTGATCGTGATGCCGCGCTCACGCTCCTGCTCCATGTAGTCGGTCGTGGTGTTGCCGTCATGCACCTCGCCGATACGATGCGACTGGCCGGTGTAGTAGAGGATGCGCTCCGTCGTCGTCGTCTTGCCGGCGTCGATATGCGCGGTGATGCCGATGTTGCGCAGCTTGGACAGCAGCTGGATCGCCGGCGTCTGCGGTGTCGCGGTGTGGGTCGGAGCGGTCTGGGTTGCGGACACGGGTAATCCTCCATGCGGCGAACGGCGCTCGGGGCTGGC
Organism: uncultured Acetobacteraceae bacterium; assembly: GCA_964246775.1. Classification (GTDB taxonomy): domain Bacteria; phylum Pseudomonadota; class Alphaproteobacteria; order Acetobacterales; family Acetobacteraceae; genus CAXMMR01. The sequence goes on from CAXTSD010000045.1 coordinate 2,431, forward strand.
TGCCCCCGCACCGTCCACCACGCCGGTTCATCTCTGGCGCGGACCGGGTGACGCGCCTCGCGCGCGGCCCAAGCTCGCCGGCCTTGCCGTTGAGATGCCTACTGGCGCGCGATTTTGCAAGTTGCTTGCCGGCGCGCCAAGCTCGGCTCGGTAAACTTGCCGGAGATCACGCGTCATGCTGCTGGCGAACCTGGCCGAACTCAAGCTGCTCGGCATCGCCGGCCTGCTTGGCCTCGCGCAGATGCTGTGGGCGGCCGGCGCGTCGCAGCGGCAGCGCGGCTATGACTGGGCCGCCGGCCCGCGCGACGAGGCGAGGGCGGTGCACGGCGTCGCCGCGCGGCTGCAGCGGGCGTTCAGCAATTACGGCGAGACGTTCGCGATCTTCGCCGCCAGCCTGCTCGGGGCGCTGATCGAGCATGGGCCGACCAACATGACGCTGGTCGGCGCCTGGCTCTACGTGGTCGCCCGCGTCATCTACGTGCCGCTCTACGCATCCGGGGTGCCGACGCTGCGCTCGCTGGTCTGGTTCGCCGCCCTGGTCGGGATACTGCTCGAGATACTCTCGCTGCTGTTCCAGTAGCCTGGCCGATTGTTGCAGACCGGCAACAGTCGCCCTGCCGACTGGTTACGCTCGGATCGATACGGCACGTCACATGCTACAGCGCTGTTCGGTATCCAAAGGAGCGCGGGGCGCGATGCTCCCCGCTCGGCCAGGTGGAGAACGATGAGCAAAGCAACCGGCAGACAGGGTGATGCAACCAGACAGGGCGACGCAACGCAGCCGGCCAGGCAGGCGCGCGCCAGCAGCGCGGCACGCCTCGCGACCATGGCCCTGCCGCTGCTCGCCGCGACCACCGCCGCGCAGGTCGCGGCAATCGGCGCCGCGCGGGCGGATGACTGGGTGCTCAAATCCGGAGCATACGAGTTCGATCTCGGCTTCACCGCCGGCGGCGGCACCTTCGTCGTGCCGAACGTCAATTACGGCGCCGGTTCGTATGACATACGCGCGGCGCGCGACGTGGTGGAGGGCATCCGGCCCAATATCGGCGACGCGATCAAGACGCCGGTCTGGGGCGAATACTACATCAAGCCGGAAATCCGCTCGACCTACCACATCGACGACGTGCAATCGATCAACGCCAACATCAGCACGATCGCCGCCGGCGATCTCGGTGACGGCGATGCGGGCCTGCTGTCGCTGACCCGCGGCCACCCGTTCAACATCGGGCTCGAGGAGGCGTTCGTCGCCTATAACGGGCCGAGCGTCTTCGGCCTCGGCGGCGCCGGCACGACGGTGAAGTTCGGCCGCCAGGACTTCACGATCGACGACGCCTTCCTGATCGGCGACGGCACCTCCGACGCCGGACGTCGCGGCGCCTTCTATCTCGCGCCGCGCGCCGCCTTCGACGGCTGGGGCACGGTCAGCTTCAACTACGCGCCGGTGCGCGCCGACATCTTCGTGCTGCGCAACACAGTCGACAACGATCTGCTCTACGGCCGCAACGACTTCGCCATCGACCAGCCGAAGACGCAGTTCGTCGGCTTCGACGCGCAGTGGTACAAGAATGCCTCGACCAAGGGCGCCGACGGTTCGATCAACTACGCCGACCGCGCCGCCTATCTCGGCATCACCTTCCTGCACGTCTATGATGCAGACCAGCGCCCGCTCTACAGCAGCATCGACCTCAGCAACTCGCGGCGCAACGGGCTGAACGTGTTCTCCGGGTCGGTCGGCGGCGCGGTGCTGCCGATCAAGTTCCTCAAGCTCAACGAGAACGCGACGCTCTATGGCCAGTTGGTCTACGAGAACAACCCGAACGACGGCGACCGGGTGAGCGCGCTCGCCTATTACATCGAGCCAGGCTACACCTTCGCCATGCTGCCCTGGGCGCCGCGGCTCTACTATCGCTACTCGCACTTCTCCGGCCAGGAGAACCAGGACCCGAACGCCTCGAAGCACGACTACGACGCGCTGTTCTACTCGTCGGGCGTGCGCGCCTCGTTCGGCACCTACTTTCTCGGCGAGATCGTCGGCCAGTACGTCACCAACAACACGAACCAGAACGTCCAGCAATTCGGCCTGACGCTGAGCCCGCCGTTTCACCTGCTCAACAAGGAGGACGGGCTGAAGCTCGACGCGATCTATTATCATATCGATTTCGACCATCCGCAGCAGGTCGGCGCCACCGACAAGCACCTCGCCGACGAACTCGACCTGATCGCCGAATACACGCTGAATGCGAAGACGACGATCGACGGCGCCTTCGGCGTCTCGACCGGCGGCAACGGCATCAAGCAGGCCGACCAGGTGGCGCTCGCCAGCTACGGCCAGGGTTTTGGCGGCCTGACCAAGAAAGTCTATCTCGGCGAACTGTTGCTGACCCGCGCGTTCTGACAGGCAAGCGGCGCCAACGCCGAATTGGAGAGACAGATCGATGACGAACCGCACCGCGAGCATGCTTGCCGCCGCATTGCTCGCCACCACGCTTGCCGCCAGCCAGGCGCTGGCGGGGAAAACCGGCTCCGAAAGCCCCGCCACCGGGCAGGCACCGGCCAGCATAACAGGGCAGAACCCGCCCAACCCGCCGATGAACGCGCCAGACTCGCCGGCGGCGACGCCAGAGAGCACCTCAACCCGCTCGATGACCGCCAAACCCGCGGACAGCCGGCAAGCGCGTCCAGCGCCGAAGCGCCGGCATCACCATGCGATACCGGCTAGCCAGCAATAGGCAGGAAGGCAAGGGGCTTTGCCCCTTGAACCCCATCAAAGGCGAAGCCTTTGAAATCCATCAATAAAAGGGGTCTGGGGTCCACTGACCCCAGCGTCGGGTCCCATCGCACGTGTGCGATGGGTGCCCGGTCGAGGGCAGAGCCCTCGCCTTGCTTTTTTCAGTCGCCCGCTAGCCCTGCTCGCCGCGATGGGTCTTCAGCGTCACCACGTTGCCCGCGCCGCCCGCGCCGCCCAGCACCTCGGCCACCTTGCGGGCGAGTTGCTCGCGCTTGAACGGCTTGCCGATCAGCTGCACGCCCTCCTCCAGCCGGCCGTGATGGACGATCGAGTTTTCCGTGTAGCCCGACATGTACAGCGTGCGCACCTGCGGCCGGATGGCGGTGATGCGCTCGGCCATCTCGCGCCCGCGCAGCCGGCCGGGCAGCACGACGTCGGTCAGCAGCAGCGCGATCGAGGCGGCGTTGGCGCCGAACACGCGCAGGCCCTCCTCGCCATCGGCGGCCTCGAGCACGCGGTAGCCGAGGTCGCTCAGTATGGCGACGGCGATCTCGCGCACCGCCGGCTCGTCCTCGACCACCAGCACCGTCGCCGAGCCGCGCGGCAGTTCGATCGGCGCGTTGCCGAGGCGCGAGGCGGCCGGCGCCGCGTGCGTCGCGCGCGGCAGATAGAGCCGGACGGTCGTGCCTTCGCCCGGCTCGGAATAGATTTTGACGTGGCCGCCGGACTGCTTGACGAAGCCGAACACCATGGCGAGCCCGAGCCCGGTGCCCTTGCCTTCCGCCTTGGTGGTGAAAAACGGCTCGAACACCCGCGCCACCACGTCCGGCGTCATGCCGTGCCCGGTGTCGGAGACGGCGAGCATCGCGTAGTCGCCGGCCTCGACCTCGGCATGCGTCGCCGCATACGTCTCGTCGAGCACCTTGTTGGCCAGCTCGATGGTGAGCCGGCCGCCGCCGGGCATCGCGTCGCGAGCATTGAGCGCCAGGTTGAGCACCGCCGATTCGAGCTGCGCCGCGTCCGCCATCGCCGGCCACAGCCCGGCGGTGTCGACGTAGCGGATGTCGATATGCTCGCCGAGCGTGCGGCGGAGCAGCGGCACCAGGTCCGGCACGCTGGCGGCGAGGTCGATCGGCGCCGGCGCGAGAGGCTGCTTGCGGGCGAAGGCGAGCAGCTGGCCGGTGAGTGTGGCGCCGCGCTGCGCCGCCCATACCGCGCGCTCGATGCGCGACTGCAGCGCGTGGCTGCCGTCGAGCTTGGCGCGGGCAAATTCGAGGTTGCCGAGGATCACCGTCAGCAGATTGTTGAAGTCATGCGCGATGCCGCCGGTGAGCTGGCCGATCGCCTGCATCTTCTGCGCCTCGCGCAGCACGCCTTCGGCCTGGGCACGCTTGGTCATGTCGGTGACGGTGAGCACGAAACCGCCATCCGGCATGCTGGTGCGACGCAGCTCGAGCAGGTGACCCTCGCGATGGAGGCGCTCGTAGGTGACGGGGGTGCCCGGCTTGTGTGAGCCGTGGCGGAGCTGGTCCTCGCCCTCCAGCAACGGGCTACCGCCTTCCGCGGTCTGCTCGATGAACGCGGCATAAGGCGTGCCGCCGCGCACCATCGCCTTCGGCAGGTCGAGCAGGGTCTGAAAGCAGCTGTTCCAGTTGGTCAGCCGCCGTGCCGCCGAGAACACCGCGACGCCCTGGCTCAGGCTGTCGAGCGAGGCGTGCAGCCGCAGGGCAAGGGTGCGCTGCTCCGTCTCGGTCGCGATCGCGCGTCGGTAGGCGACGTTGAGCAGGCGCGCCGCCCAAAGCAGCGCCAGTACCGCGACCGCGGCGCCGCTCAGCACCAGCGTGCGAACCCACTCGCCGCGTCGCTCGGTCGAGGCGAGGCGGCCTGCGAGGATCGCCTGCTCGTCCGTCGTCATTGCGGCGAGGCTGGCGCCGATCTGCGTCGTGAGGCTCCGCCCGAGGTCGCTGCGCACCACCTTCAGCGCGGCGTCGAGCCCGATCGTGCGCCGCAACTCGACGGTCTGGGCGAGCTCCTCGAGCTTGTGCTGAATCAGCGGGGTCAAGGCGCGCAGGCGGAGCTGCTCGGCCGGGTTGTCGGCGGTCAGCCGCTGCAATTCGCCGGACAGGAAGCTGACGCGGCCGAGTGCGGCCTCGTATGGCGCGAGATAGGCCTCGCTGCCGGTCAGCAGATAGCCGCGCTGGCCGGTTTCGGCGTCGTGCATGCCGAGGTCGAGATCCTTGACGGTCAGCAGCACCTCGTCGCTATGCTGCGACCAGACGCGCGCGCTCTGCGTCGCGTTGAAACCGTCCCAGGTGGCGACGCCGACCAGCGCCAGGATGCCGACCAGCACCGCGAAAACGAGGGTGTTGGCGCGCGCGAGAACGTAGTTGGCCATGGGTCAGGTCCGAACCCCCCGAGACGCTCCACCGACACCGGCGACTGGCGATCGGGTCAGTAAAGCACGCCGGCCGGGGTCTAATCCAGCATTACGCGACGGCGTCGGGCAAGGTGGCCAGTCCGCATCGCCCGGGCGGGCTCGGCGCGTCAGACCTCCATGTCGTTTTGCAGACGCGCCATCGCGCCTGGCAGGCGGCGGGCCATCAGCGCGTACCAGAGCCCGCCGGCGACAAGGTAGGCGGCGAACAGATAGGGCAGCAGGTTGTAGGGCATCGGCGGCACGGGATAGATGCTGCCGAAGATCACGAAGGCCATCAGCGCCACGCCGATCGCGCCGATGGCGACGTGATGCGCCTTCAGGGCGCCGCCACGCTTGAGATCGAGCGGGGCGACGACGCAGATCAGCAGGTAGACGACGAGGAAGCCGAACGTCGCGAAGGTGCCGGCGTAGCCGAACGCGTCGACCGGAGCCGGGCGCATCAGGGCGAGGCAGATCAGCAAGGTGAGCCCGCAGCAGAGGCCGACGGCGACGTGCGGCGTCTGGTGACGGCCGTGCACGCGGCCGAGGCTGCTGTGCAGGAAACGATAGCGTCCCATCGAGTAGATCAGCCTCGCGCCCGCGTTCACGCTGGCGAGGGCGCAGGCGAACACGCTGATGCTGGCGGAGAAATACACGATCGCCGCGGCCCAGCCGATGCCGGCGCGGGTGGTGATCTCGGTGAACGGGGACGAGCTGCCGCCGATGACGTCCGCCTTGTCGCCGACGCAGGCGACCATCGCATAGGTGATGACGATGAATAACATGCCGGCGATCGCGGCGCACAAGAAGATCGCGCGCGGTATCGATCGCGTCGGCTGCCGCGCCTCGCGCGCCAGCGTGGCGGCGCTCTCGAAGCCGACGAAGCTGAAGACGGCGAAGGCGAGGCTCGACATGACGCCGCCGACCGGCAGGCGCGTCACGTCGAGCTGCGCCGCGTCGAGCACGACGCCTTCGCGCGCGATGGCGTAGGCGGTGATCAGGATGATGATGAGCAGCGACACTCCTTCGAGTATGAGGCCGAGGCGCGAGGACACCCGGATGTCGCGCAGAGCGCAGAAGGCGAGCAGGCCGACGAACAGCAAGTCGAACAGCCAGGCCGGCGGCGCATACGCCGGCAGGCCAAGCACGGCGAGGAAGTTGGTCATGAAGATCTGGCCGCCGAGCACGACGGCGACGGCGGTGAACAGGTAGGCGGCGATCATGCTCCAGCCGGTCACCATGCCGGCCATCGGGCCGAGGGTGCGGCCGATATAGATGAAGTAGGAGCCGGCGACCGGGTGCCGCCTGGCGAGCGCGCCGATGTTGCCGGCGACGAACATCATGCCGATGGTGGCGATCAGGTAGGCGATCCATGATCCAAGGCCGGCGAGCCCGGCGACCACCGTGATGTTGAGGGTCGGGGTCAGCGTCGGCGCGACATTGGCGATCGACTGGCCGAGCGTCTCGATGAAGTTGAGGCTGCCGCTGCGCAGTTGCGTCGGACCCATGCCGGCGCCGAGCAGGCCGGCTTCTTCGGTCGTGGCGCCCATTTTGGTCTCACCCGCTTCGACAGCCTGAGCGCTGTGCGTGGAGTAAGCCTACGTGATTGCCCGTTGCGCATGCAATCATCATCGCGACTAGTGGGTAAAACTGCTGATGCACATAGAATAGGCAAAATGGCACGTTCGTGCACAGGGTTGCTCTGCTCCTGGTCGGCTAGCGTATGCCGAGCAATTCCACGTCGAAGATCAGGGTGGCGTTTGGCGGGATCACGCCGCCGGCGCCGCGCGCGCCATAACCATGCGCCGGCGGCAGCACCAGCCGTCGCCGGCCGCCGACCCGCATGGTGGCGACGCCGATGTCCCAGCCGGAGATCACGTCGCCTCGGCCAAGGCTGAAGCTGAACGGCGCACCGCGGTCGCGAGAGCTGTCGAACTTGCGTCCCGGCGCGCCCTTGTCGTTCAGCCAGCCGGTGTAGTGGACATCGACGGTCTGCCCCGCTTTCGGCATCTCGCCGTCGCCTGACGCCTCGTCCTTGTAGCGTATGCCCGAGGGCAGGCTGACGAAGCCGTCCGCGTCAATGATCTGCGCCATCTGCGGCTTCCCTGATTTGTTGCGCCATGAATGCCGGGGTGTGCAGCGGCGAGGGTGGGCCGGTCAATGGCGCCACCAAGATGCCGAATTTTCACCATCTGGCGTCGCTTGCCTCACCCAAGTAGCCTGGTGCCGCGACAGAGGAGTTTCGCCATGAAGACGCTTACCGCCTTGACACTCGCCGGCCTGACCGCTGCAGGGCTGCTCGCCGCCCCGTTGGCCGCGCACGCCGCCGACGAGGCGAAGCCGAAGGGCGGCACGTTGAAGGGCGCCGCCGTCGGCGGCGTCGCCGGGCACATGATGGGTGGTCACACCAAGACCGGCGCCGCGGTCGGCGCCGTCGCCGGACACCACGAGAAGGCGAAGTCGCAGGCGCGCATCAACGCCGGCGGGCAGCCCTGAGCCATCGCTGAACGGGGGCGGGCCGCCGGGAACAACCCGCCCGGCCCGCCGACCGCAGCGCCAGCCCGTGCCTCAGGCATTGCCGACGGCGATCTCCGGCTCGTCCAGCCGCACCAGCCCGATCAGCAGACGCAGCGCCTCGGCGCCGCCCAGATCGCTCAGCACCCCCGCCTCGATGTTCTGGGCAAGCTGCTCCGCCTGGCTCGCGATCAGCGACACCGCACGATGGGCGGCCCGTCGCGCCAGGGCGAGCTGTGCCTCATCAGACAACGCCGTCCACTCAAACCCCATCGCCCGCTCCTGCGCCGTCGCCGAGCGGCAGCATCGCAGGACCGGGTTAAGGAACGGTTTAGCGCAGGACAAACAACTCGAGCGTCAGCTCTTGGCCGATACGCCACCGGCCTCAACTCAGCTCATAGAGCGCGATCGCGGCGGCGGCGGAGACGTTGAGGCTCGCCATGGCCCCTGGCATCGCGAGGCCGGCGAGTTCGTCGCAGGTCTCGCGGGTGAGCCGACGCAGTCCGGCGCCCTCGGCGCCAAGCACCAGGGCGACGCGCCGGCCGGCAAACGCGCTGCCGCTGAGCGGCGCCGCGCCGGCGGCGAGCCCGACCACCCACAGCCCGGCCGCCTTGAGCGCCACCAGGGTTCGCGAGAGATTGACCGCACGCAGCACCGGCACGGTCTCGAGCGCGCCGGAGGCCGCCTTGGCGAGCGCGCCGGTCTCCTCCGGCGCGTTGCGGTCCTGCGTCACCAGGCCGGCGACGCCGAACGCCGCGGCGGAACGCAGTATGGCGCCGACATTGCGCGGATCGCTCACCTGATCAAGCACCAGCAGCAGGCCCGGCCGCTCCAGCACCGAGGCGAGACTGGGCGGCGACAGCGGGTCGGCGAGCACCGCGACGCCCTGGTGCACGGCGTCGCGCCCGACCGCCTGATCGATCTTCACCCGCTCGACGCGTTCCGGCGGCACCGGCCACGGCGTCGGCGCCTCGGCCGCGAGTGCGGCCTCCGCCTCCGGTGTGACCAGCAACCGGCGCAGGCGGCGCTGCGGGTTGGCGAGCGCCGCGGCGACTGAATGCAGCCC
>CAXTSD010000046.1:0-11089 GCA_964246775.1 uncultured Acetobacteraceae bacterium
CGCCGGCGGCATCGACGACGCCGAGATGCTGCGCGTGTTTAACTGCGGCATCGGCATGGCGATAATCGTCTCCGACCCCGAGGCGGCAATCGCGCTGCTCGCCGAGCTTGACGAGCCGGCAACCGCCATCGGCCGCATCGTCGCGCATGAGGGTGCCGCCGAGGTGCTGATCGAGCCGCGGGCCGGCTGGCTCGGGTGATCCCGCGCGCGCGCGTCGCCGTGCTGATCAGCGGGCGCGGCAGCAACCTCGGCGCGCTGCTCGACGCTGCGGCGGCGCCGGACTATCCGGCAACGATCGTGCTGGTGCTGTCGAACCGGCCCGACGCGGCCGGGCTCGCGCTTGCGGACCGGCACGGCGTCGAGACGCTGTGCCTTGATCACCGCGAACACGGGCGAGACCGGTCGGCGCACGAGGCAGCGATCGACGCTGCGCTGGCGCGGCGACAGGTGTCGCTCGTGTGTCTCGCCGGCTACATGAGGGTGTTGACGCCGTTTCTGGTCGAGCGCTGGCAAGGCCGCATGATGAACATCCATCCCAGCCTGCTGCCGGCGTTTCCGGGGCTTCACACCCACGCTCGCGCGCTCGAGGCCGGGGTCGCCATCCACGGCTGCACGGTGCACCTGGTCGCCACGGCGGTCGATGCGGGTCCGATCCTGGCGCAGGCGGCGGTGCCGGTGCTGCCCGATGACCAGGAGGCGGACCTTGCCGCACGCGTGCTGGTGCAGGAGCACCGGCTCTACCCGGCCGCGCTCTGCATGCTGGCCGGCGGCGCGGCGCCGGCGCCCGACGCCGATGCGTTGCTGAGCCTATTGCCCCGCCGCCCCCGCGCGCCCTAGAACGGCGTCCCGATCAACGAGACGAGACGCCCCGTGGCCAGTTCGAGCAATCCACCAGTCGCGCCTGGTCCAACGACCACCGAGGCGTTCGTCACCGATCGCCAGGTGTTCTGGGCCTCGTTCACCCGCTTCGCGTTTCGCGCGATCGTCGCCGTCGCGGTGCTGGTGATCCTGATGGCGATCTTCCTCGCCTGATCGACTGCCCCGACGCGGGCCGGGCCGCGCCAGAGCCAGGGGTCAGCCGACGATCTCGATCGCGGCGAAGAAATAGGCGATCTCGCTCGCCGCGGTCTCCGCACTGTCCGAGCCGTGCACCGAGTTGGCTTCGATGCTCTCCGCGAACTCGGCGCGCACGGTGCCGGCGTCAGCCTTCTTCGGGTCGGTCGCACCCATGACGCGGCGATGCGCCGCCACCGCGTCATCACCCTCCAGCACCTGGGCCACCACCGGCCCGGAGATCATGGAACTCACCAGATCGCCGAAAAACGGCCGCTCGCGATGCACGGCGTAGAAGCCCTCAGCCTGCTGCCGGGTAAGCAGCAGGCGCTTCTGGGCGACGATGCGCAGTCCCTGCTCCTCGAATTTCGCATTGATCCTGCCTGTCAGGTTGCGGCGCGTTGCGTCCGGCTTGAGGATGGAGAGCGTGCGCTCGGTCGCCATGGAATTCGTCCTGTTCTGGCATCTGCGGGGTTGCGCGCCTTTAGACGAGGCGATCCGCGCCGACAACCCCAACTGCCATCGATGACGCCGGTCGTTGGTCATGGTTTAGGCTGCGCTCAACACCGACCGTCGGGAGACTGCCATGAAGATCCATTTCGAGATCGACTGCACGCCTGACGAGGCGCGAACCTTCTGCGGATTGCCGGACCTCAAGCCGTTGCACGCGGCGGTCCTCGCCAGGATCGAAACCCAGATGCTGAAGGCGGTCGACGCCGGCGCGCCGGAGAACGTCCTCAAGAACTGGCTGTCACTCGCGCCGCAGAACCCCGAACAGCTCTGGGGCATGTTCGGCCAGATGTTCACCCCGCCCTCGACGCGCGACAAGCAGGGCTGATCGCCGGCAAGAGCGACCCTCACAGCACGACGACGCCGCGGTGCTTGGCCTTGCCGTCGGGCTCGACGTGGATGGTGATCAGCGTATCGCCGGTCTCGTCGCGTATCGCGTGCTCGAGGCGGTCGCAGATCTCGTGCGATCGGTCCACCGTCATGTCGCCCGGAACGACGAGGTGGAACTCGACGAAGGCGACGCTGCCGGCCTGCCGGGTGCGCAGGTCGTGCGCCTCGATCGCGCCGTCCGCGTTGTCTGCAATCACCCGGCGCACCACCGCCAGCGCCTCGGGCTCGATCGCCTGATCCATCAGCCCACCGACCGACTGACGCAGCATCTCGTAGCCGGCGCGCAGGATGTTGGCCCCGACCAGGCCGGCGACGATCGGATCAAGACGCGGCCAGTTCGTCACCGAGACGAGCCAGAAGCCGAGCAGCACGCCGCATGACGTCCAGACATCGGTCATCACGTGGTTGCCGCCGGCGGCGATTGCCGGCGATTTCCAGCGTCGTCCGAAGCGCACCAGCACCCGCGCCCACAACAGGTTGATGACGCCCGATGCGCCGTTAAGGGCGATGCCGACGATTGGCGAGGCCGGCAGGTGCGGCCGTTCCCAGCTCAGATAGACCTCGCGAAAGATCAGCACCGATGTCGTGAGGACAAGCGCGCTCTCGATCACCGCGGAAAGATACTCGGCCTTGTCATGGCCGTAGGGATGGTTCGCGTCGGCCGGACGGGCGCTGACGCTGAGCGCCACCAGGGCGGCGACGGCGGCGGCGACGTTGATTGTGCACTCGAGCGCGTCGGAATACAGCGCGACACTGCCGGTCAGCCACCAGGCCTCGAGCTTCATGCCGAGAACCAGCATCGCGACCGCGACCGTCACCCAGGCGACCCTGATCTTGGCGCTCATCGAGCGGACATCCGGCAGCCTCAAGCCTGCGGCCGCGCCACTCGCTCGACCTTCGCTGTGGGAGATAGCAAGCAACCGGTCGGCAAGGCCATGACCAAACGACGCGGCACGATGGACTGGCCGAGTGCGGCCTAGTGTCCTGCCCTAGAAGTTCGCCTTCGAAGTTCTGGGATGAGCAAGCCACGAAAACAATGCGCTAGTGTCCCGAACCAGCACGAACGAGCATGGCGAACTTCTGGTTCGGGACACTAGCCTCCCGGCGGCACTGCCATGCACTGCCAACCTGACCGAGCCAGCGTGCCGCAGGCTTGCAGGGCCGACCGCGCGGTCAGGCCGACCAGCCTTGCCCTGTAGAGGACCTGGCCGCCGAACCGCGTCGTGCTGCCGATCGTGGCTCGGGCGGCCTCGAGCAGGCCGGGCTGGACCGTGCGGGCGACGCTCACGGCGCGTTCGGCGTCCGCCGGATTGGCGAAGGCGCCGACCTGGATGCCCCAAGCAGACACGGGTGGCTGACCCAGTTTCGGTTCCGCCCGCGCCGCGCTGAACAATGCCGGCCGGACCGGCCTCGTCGCCTGCGCCGCCGGTTCCGGGGTCGCTGGCGGCGGCTCGCGAGACGCAAAGCCCGCCCCGGCGCCATCTTCGCCCCACGTCTGAGGCGTGGCGACCAGGTTCGCCGTCGTCATCCGGCGAGCCACGGCCAGTGCTGGCGGCGTTCCTGCCGGCAGGCAGGGGCCGGACGGGTCATACGCCAGATCCGGATCGTGCGGGCAGGATGCGGCGGCGGCCAATGGAGCGGCCATCGGCGTGGACGGTGCATCAATCGGCACAGGCGGCGGCAGGGTGCCGCCGACCGGCGCGGCGCGGCAGGGCGCGGCAGGATCGTACGCCGCGTCAGGATCATAGAAGCAGCCCTCCGGCCGCCGCAGCGTCTGTGTCGTCGGCGGCGGCACCGGTGTATTGACTGAGGCAAACCGGACCGGCGGCGCTCCGCCCTCCGGTTCGGCGAACACGGCGAGTGGGCCGGTCATCGGCAGTTCATCGCCGAGGCGCGGCGCGATGGAGGCAAGGTAATTCACCGTCTCGTTCGGCAACGAGCCGGTTCCGGCGAGGTAGTCGTCGAGGCGCGCCGGCCCGGCATTGTAGGCGGCGAGAAACCCCGGGGCGCCGTAGCGTTCGTACATCTCCTTGATGTAGGCGGTGCCGGCCAGGATGTTGTTATGCGGGTCATAGGCGTCGCTCTCGAGACCATAGCGGTCGCGCAACACGCCATAGGTCGCAGGCATGACCTGCATCAGACCCATAGCGCCGGCGTCCGAGGTCACCGGCGCGCCATTCAGATACTCGCGGCCGCCGGATTCCTGGCGCATCACTTCACGTATCCAGCGCTCTGGCACGTGGAAGCGCGTCGCGGCTTCCTTCACGTAAGGTCCCCAAGGATCGCCTGGCGGCCCGGGCGGCGCATAGCCGCCGTAGCGTGTCGTCGGCGCTCGGCCTGTGGGGCCGCAGCCGGCCAGAGCCAGCAGCAGTGCGGCGGCCGCCAGAGGCGCCGCGCCGCGCCGGCACCGCCAAGACACCCGACGCCCGACCGTCATCGTCGCCCTTCCACCCTGCCACCCGATCAGACTTGCAGGCTGCTCACGTTGCGAGTGAGGTCGTGCCGGCAACGCTCTCTGAATAGGCGAAAAGGGTTAAGACTTCACCAACTACCTTGCGGGATCCGCTGCCTCGCTCAGTAGGTCGGCGCGAGCTGAATGGGCCCGTTCGGATTGGGGGTCGGCGTCGCCGGCGGCTGATAGACCGGGCTCGATGGCGCGGCATAGCCAGGCGGCGGCGCCAGATCGGGCGGCGCTCCGACGGCTTGGCCGGAAGCAGCCGGCGGCAGGAGTGTTGGCGGGGCTTGCGGCGATGGAGCCTGAGAGCCTGCTGCGGTCGCGCCGTCGGCGGGCGCGTAGGCTGACGGCGTTCCCGGAGCAGGCGTCGGCAGCGGTGTTCCGCTCAGCGGCTGCGCTTGCACGGGCGCGGGAACGACAGCGTCGGGCTGCAGGAAGGCGCCAAGCGACTGCCTGACCTGGTACTCGAACTCGACGTTCATGTCGGCCAGCATCTGCTTGGTCAGGTCGTAGAGCGCCGCCGCCTTGTCCTCGTCATTGGCCGGCGCGTGATGGCGTGAGACGTGCGCTTCGGCATAGCCGAGCTTGCCGCCGTTGGCGCCGACGATGTCGAGATGCACGGAAAGCGAGCCGTCCAGCGTGCCGCCGGCGCGGTTGATGACCGCGTTGTCGATGACGAACACCGCCTGACCCGACGAGCCGCCGGGAAACAGGCGGTCATGCGCCATCTCGGTCAGCGCCTGTTGCGGCGTCACCGGCGATTGCGCGGCGACGTCGTCGGGGCCGGCGGCCGTCGAGTGGTCCTGCACGTCGAGGCTGACGACGTTCAGGTGCAGCGGCGTGAGATAGGTGTAGGTCAAAGGCGGGAAGACGCGAGGCGGCTCCACGTCGCCGCCGCAAGCGGCAAGCAGCAGCGGCAGGGTGAACGCCGCATGGCGCCAGAATCCACGATCATTCATCTCGTCCGCTCCCGTCGGCACTGCCCTGCACGTCGCCACGCACGAAGCGGAAATCGTAATTGCAGAACTCGCAGGTCATGACGATGTCGCCCGCGACAGCCATGTGATCGAGGTCCTCCGGCGGGAACCCTTCCAGTATGCCGGACAGGCGTGCCCGCGAGCAGCGGCAGCCATAGGCAAGCGCGCGGGGCAGATCGAGTGCCACGCCCTCGCTGTGGAACAGTCGATAGAGCAGCCGGTCGGGCGGCAAGGCGTCATCGAGAAGCTCGCTCCTGGTCAAGGTCGAGGCGAGCACCGTCGCCGTGCGCCAGCTCTCCTCCTGCGCCGACGCGTCCATCACCGGGTCGAGGCCGCCCTCCCCCGCGACCCGCTCCAGGATCAATGCCGCCGCCCGCCAGCCCGCCTCGGTCTCGGCGCAGCCGAGGTGCAGGTCGCATTGCAGCTGCTCGCTGGTGCGGAAGTAGGCGAGCGCCATGTCGGCGAGGCTCGCGCCTTCGATTGCGACAATGCCCTGATGGCGTTCCATCTCGGCGCCCTGGTCAACGGTGAAGGCGAGATAGCCGCTGCCGAGCAGTGCGGCCGCACTCGGCTCGGGGTCGGTCGCGAGCAGCGCCTCAAGCTTGTCCGCGTCCGCCCGCGCGTAGCCGCGCAACGCGCCCGCCTCGGTGCAGTCCGCCAGCAGCATGGAAACCGGACCATCACCCTTCACCTGCAGGCTGAACGAGCCGCGGTATTTGAGCGCCGTCGCCAGGGCGGCGACCAGCGCCAGCGCCTCGCCGCTCAGCGCCGTGACGCAGGGGTGGTTTTCGTGCCTGGTCAGCAAGGCGTCCGCAAGCGGCCCAAGCCGCAGCAGCCGGCCGCGCACCGGTCGCTGCGGCAGATGAAACGGCGTGACCCCGCGCGGCACGACGATGTCGGGCACGTCCGGGCGAGCGCTGTCAAGAAAGGCGGGGGTCTCAGTCATGCGACGAAGATAGGAGCGCGATCCGATGACGGCCACCCGTCAGCGCAGCGCGGAGTTTTGCCTCAGGTACGTTCGCTGATCTCGTCCTCGATCGCCTCGAGCCGACGACCGATCTCGCTGATCCGTGCCGCCTCAAGGCCAAGCTCGGTCAGACGCGAAAGCAGCTCACGCCGGCACCTCTGCTGCGCCAGTTGGGGGTCGGGCACTCCGCTGAGAGGCGCGCTCTTGCAGTTGGCCAGGCAATCGGCATAGGCCGCCCGCGCCTCGGCGAAGCCAGGGTCGCGAGGCAAGGCGCCCAGGACCTGATCGAGCTCGCTGCCGACCCAACCCGGCGTTGCGGCAATTTCCTCGCCCATGCTTGCTCCTCAGTCGACCGCGACCGCCGCGCGCTGCCGTTGATCGGCTTGCCCGGGAGGCTGATACCCCGGCGCTTGATACAACGTACGCGCCGCCCGACCGAGACGCATTACGGCCTCGTCGCACTCCGCTTCGCTGACAATCAGCGGCGGCACCAGACGCAGCACGTTGTCGCCGGCGGCGACCGTGAGGAGTCCCTGATCCGCGCAGACGCGCTGCAGCTCGGTGTTGGGCACGCGACATTTCAAGCCGACGATGAGGCCACGACCGCGGGCCGCCTCGAAGATGTTCGGATGTTCATCGACCAGACCGTCGAGGCCGCGCCGCAGCGCCTGGCCGCGTGCCGTCACGCCGTCAAGAAAACCGGGCGCGAGCACGATATCCAGCACCGCGCCGGCGGCGGCGCAGGCGAGCGGGTTGCCGCCGAACGTCGTGCCGTGCGAACCGGCGGTGAGGTGCCTGGCGACGGCCTCGGTCGCCAGGATCGCACCCATCGGAAAGCCGCCGGCGATCCCCTTGGCGGCGGACAGCACGTCGGGCGTGATCCCGGCCCACTCATGGGCGAATAGCCGACCGGTCCGGCCCATGCCGCATTGCACCTCGTCGAGGCCAAGCAGCAGGTCGTGCTCGTCGCACAACGCCCGCAGCGCTTGCAGGAACGCGGGCGACGCCGGGCGTATGCCGCCCTCGCCCTGGATCGGCTCGATCAGGATGCCGGCCGTGCTCGGCGTGATCGCCTCACGCACGGCGTCGATGTCGCCGAGCGCCACGTGGTCGAACCCGTCGACCGGCGGGCCGAAGCCGTCCAGGTATTTCGGATTGCCGGTCGCCGACAGCATGGCCAGGGTGCGGCCGTGGAAGGCGCCCTCAAAGCAGACGACACGGTAGCGCTCGGGCCGACCGGTGCGCGCCATCGTGCGGCGCATCATCTTGACCAGACCCTCATTCGCCTCGGCGCCCGAGTTGCAGAAAAACGCGCTGTCGGCGAACGAGGCGGCGGTGAGGCGCTCGGCCAGACGCTCGGCCTGCGGCACGCGATAGAGGTTGGAGACGTGCATGACCCGGGCCGCCTGGCTCATCACCGCCTCGACGAGATGCGGATGGTTGTGGCCGAGGGAGGAGGTCGCGATGCCGGCGCCGAAATCCAGGTAGCGTCGGCCCTCCTCATCCCACAGCCAAGCACCCTCGCCGCGTTCGAAGGCGATCGGCGCGCGCGCGTAGGTCGGCATCAGGGCGGAGATCATGCGGCTGTCCCGGCAAGAGCTGCCGCAGACTTCGCCGCGGCGTCGCCGGCTGTCAAATCACGCAGTCGGACCCGGGCCGCGTGGCCGGATCCGACTGCGCCTCGATCAGCCGTGAACCAGGTGCTCCGCCAGCGTGGCCGCGTCGCCGGGCTCCTTGTCGTGGAACTGCTCGGTCTCGGTGCTGCCCGCCATCGCCGTCGTCGAGGACCGGCCGCCGGCGGCCGTGGTCGCCACCGCGTCGAACCAGCCGGTGCCGACCTCTCTCTGGTGGCGCGTCGCGGTGTAGCCTTCGGCTTCGGCCGCGAACTCGGCCTGCTGCAGCTCCGAATACGCCGCCATGCCGCGCGCCTGGTAGCCGCGAGCCAGCTGGAACATCGAGTAGTTCAGCGCGTGGAAGCCGGCCAGCGTCACGAACTGGAACTTGTAGCCCATGGCGCCGATCGCCCGCTGGTAGTCGGCGATCTTGTCCTCGGACAGCTTCTTCTTCCAGTTGAAGCTCGGCGAGCAGTTATAGGCGAGCATCTTGCCCGGGAACTGCTTGTGGATGGCGTCGGCGAACTCCTCCGCCTCGTCGAGATTAGGCTCGCTGGTCTCCCACCACAGCAGGTCGGCATACGGCGCATAGGCGAGGCTGCGCGCGATCGCGTATTTGACGCCGAGACCTTCCTTGATGCGGAAGAACCCCTCGGGCGTGCGCTCGCCGGACAGGAACGGCCGGTCGCGCTCGTCGACGTCCGTCGTCAGCAGTTGCGCGGCGTGGCTGTCGGTGCGGCAGAGCAGGATCGTCGACACGCCCTCGACGTCGGCGGCGAGGCGGGCGGCGTTGAGGGTGCGGATGTGCTGGCTGATCGGCACCAGCACCTTGCCGCCGAGATGGCCGCACTTCTTCTCGGACGCCAGCTGGTCCTCGAAATGCACGCCGGCGGCGCCGGCCTCGATCATCGCGCGCATCAGCTCGAAGGCGTTGAGCGCGCCGCCGAACCCGGCTTCGGCATCGGCGATGATCGGCGCCATCCAGTACTGCGTCGCGTCGCCCTCGAGGGTCGCGATCTGGTCGGCCCGGCGCAGCGCGTTGTTGATGCGGCGGACCACCATCGGCACCGAATTGACCGGATAGAGCGACTGGTCGGGATACATCTCGCCGGCGAGGTTAGCGTCGGCCGCGACCTGCCAGCCGGAGAGATAGATCGCCTTGAGGCCGGCCTTGACCTGCTGCATCGCCTGGTTGCCGGTCAGCGCGCCGAGCGTGTTGACGTAAGGCTCGGTCTGCAGCAGGTGCCACAGCCGACGCGCGCCCATCTCGGCCAGCGTGTGGCGGATGCGAAACGAGCCGGACAGCCGCTCGACCTCGGCCGGCGTGTAGTCGCGCGTGATGCCGGAAAAGCGTTCCGGGTCCAGACCCGAGCCGCCGCCAAGGCCGTCGGGGCTGGTGTTAGGACCAAACTGGGTGGGCATGATGCTGCTCTCTCCTGCGTCTTACGCTGTCCTTCAAGGCGCCGGACAGGCGTGATAGGGCATAGACTTAGCCCTCGGCCCGTCATGCTGCATGCGCGAAGTGGCGGGAAGCGAGGCAATGCCGTCGCTGCCACCACGTCGCGTGCTGTCAATTTGTAAAGGCTTTACACATGGCGCGCCCGCTGATCGGCCGCAGCGTCCGCCGGCTTCGCCAGGATCAGGGGGTCTCGCAGCAGAGCCTCGCCGCTCGGCTCGGCATTTCGGCGAGCTACCTCAACCTGATCGAGCACGATCAGCGCAACGTGACGGCGAGCCTGCTGATCAAGCTGGCCGAAACCCTGCGCGTCGACCTCGCGACGTTGTCCGGCGTGCAGGAACGCGCGCTGGAGGCGGACCTGCGCGAGGTGTTTGCCGACCCGGTGCTTGGCGCCGAGCCGGTGGCCGATGCCGAGATCGAGGCGCTGGCCGGTCATCCCGCCGCGTCGCGCGCCGTGCTCGCGCTGTATCGCGCCTGGCGGGTGGCGCGGGAGGATGCGAGCGGCATCGCCCTGCCTTCCGGCCGCCGCATCCTGTTGCCGAACGAGGAGGCGCGCGACGCCTTTCACGAGCGCTCGAACCACTTTCCGGAGATGGAGGAGGCCGCCAGCCTGATGCTTCGCGCACTCAACGCGGCGCCGGCGGAGATGAATCACGCGCTCGCCAATCGGCTGCGCCAGCGCCACGGCCTCGCCGTGCGCGTCGGCCCGCACGAGGATGCGTTGCGGCGCTACGACCCGGTCGGCCGCACCCTGTCGCTCTCCGAGCAACTGCCGCGCGAGAGCCGCGGCTTCCACATGGCCTTCCAGCTCATGCTGCTCGAGGCGCGCGAGCCGGTGGAGGCGCTGATCGAGATGATCGCGCCATCGACGCCGGAGGCCGCCTCGCTGATCCGCATCGGGCTGCTGAACTACGCGGCGGCGGCGCTGCTGATGCCTTACACGCCGTTCCTGGCGGCGGCGCGCGACCTGCGGCACGACGTCGAGGCGCTCGCCGCCCGCTTCTGCGTCTCGTTCGAGCAGGCCTGCCACCGGCTGTCCTCGTTGCAGCGCACCGGCGAGCGCGGCGTGCCGTTCTTCTTCCTGCGCGTCGATCCGGCGGGCAACGTCTCGAAGCGCTTCTCGGCCGCCGGCTTTCCGTTCGCGCGCTACGGCGGCTCCTGCCCGCGCTGGGTCGTGCACTCGGCGTTCGCGACGCCTGGCAGCCTGCGGGTGCAGGTCGCCGAATTGCAGGACGGCGCCACCTTCCTGTGCTTCGCCCGCTGCGTCACCGGGCCGGCCGCTGCCTGGGGCGAGCCGCCGCCGATCCACGTCATCGCCATGGGCTGCGACGTCTCGAACGCGGCCGACATGGTGTACGCGGACGGGCTTGATCTCGCGCGCGCCGCCGTCGGCATCGGCCTGTCCTGCCGGTTGTGCGAGCGCGAGCACTGCCGAAGCCGCGCCTTCCCGCCGCTCGAGCATCGGCTGGCGATGGACCCGAACACGGCGAGCGACAGCCCGTATCGGTTCGAACCGAGAGACAGTCGACGATAGCGCCTGATCACCCTCACTCCAGCGCCGCCCGCAACGCCGCTCCCGCCGCGATCGGCGCCACCGGCAACGTGCCGGCGAGCACCGCGGCAAGCAGCAGGAGATGCGGCCGCGCGGGCAGGCCGGCCGCCGCG